>JADFLD010000082.1 GCA_022564535.1 Gemmatimonadota bacterium | reverse complement strand
AGCTGCAAGCCGGTGATGGTGACCACCGGAACCAGGGTGTTCATCAGCGCATAGCCGAAATTGACGGTGCGGTAGGTCAGGCCCCGGGCGCGCGCGAACTTGATGTAATCGGTGCGCAGCACCTCGAGCATCTCCGAGCGCACCATGCGCATGATCAGGGTCATCTGGAACAAGGCCAGGGTTATCGCCGGCATGATCAGCGCCTTCAGGCCGCTGGCGGTCAACAGCCCGGTGCTCCAGAAGCCGAGCTGCACCACCTCGCCCCGGCCGAAGGAGGGCAGCCATTGCAGGGATACCGAAAAGACGAAAATCAGCAGGATGCCGATCAGGAAAGTCGGCAGGGAGACTCCGATCAGCGACATCGAGAGAAACAGATGAGAGAACCATGAATCGCGATGCAGCGCCGTGTAGATACCGATGGGAACGCCGATCCCCAGGGCGATCAGCGCGGACAGCATGCTCAATTCGAGGGTCGCCGGCAGGCGTTCGGCGATGATCGATGAGACCTTGCGCTTCTGCTGATAGGAAATGCCGAACTCGAAGGTCATCGCGCGGCCGACGAAGCGGGCGAACTGAACCAGCGCCGGGTCGTTCAACCCCAGGGTCTCGCGAAGCTCTTCGCGCCTCTCGTCGCTCTGCGTTATGCCCACCAGATTGGTGATCGGGTCGCCCACATAGGTGAACAGCATGAACGCGATGACCGCCACGCCGAGCATCACCAGGAAGGATTGCAGGAGGCGCGAAACGATGTAGAGAATCAAGGTGTCACCCGGAAAAACGACATGCGTTGGGAGTTAAGAAAAAGGCCCGGGAGGGATTCTCCCGAGCCTCTCGATCTTAGGGAATTGCGGTTACTCGATATTGATATACCAGAACTGCAATGCGTTATCCGCCCGCTGGGCGACGGTGACACCGTTGCGCACGCCCCAGGAGAGGGCCTGCTGGTGCAGCGGAATGTAACCGACGTCGCTGCGCACGATGCTGAACGCCTCGTCGATCATCGACTGACGCTTGGCTTGATCGACCTCGGAGGTGATCATCCGCGACAACTCGGTGACCCGGGGGTTGCCGTAGCCGCCGCCGTTCCAGGCGAGCCCGCCGTCGGCCGGCGGCACCATGAGGTGAGCGATCACCGAACCGGCGTCCTGATCGTCGGGAATCCAGCCCAGCAGATACATGCTGATGTCATGTTCCTTGAGCTTGGCGAAGAACTTGCTCTTGGGCTGGGCGAGCAACGTCACATTGACGCCGACCTTGGCGAACATGCCGGCCACGACCTGGCAGATCTGCTCGTCGTTGACATAGCGGTTGTTCGGGCAATCGAGTTGAATGTCGAAGCCGTCGGGATAGCCGGCGTCGTGCAACAGGGCGCGCGACATTTCCGGATCATAAGCCAGACGGCCGTTGAGACTCTCGTTGAAGCCGCCCAGCTTGGGCGCCAACAGCAGCCCCGCCGGGGTCGACGCGCCGCGCATGACCTTGCTCTTGATGGCCTCGATATCGATGGCCTGATAGAGCGCCGTCCTGACCTTCTTGCTCTTGAGCGGGTTCTTGCCCTTGATGTTGGAGTAGAGCAGCTCGTCCCGCTCCTGGTCCATGCCCAGGAAGATGGTGCGAAGCTCGGGTCCCTGAAGCACCGTGGCGACGCCCGAGGAATTGATGCGCTCGACATCCTGAACCGGCGCCGGGAACATCAGATCGAGCTCGCCCGACAACAGGGCCGCCGTGCGCGTCGCGTCGGAGCCGATGGGGGTCATGATGACATCGGTGACGTTGAAGTTCTGGTTGGCCATGTCCCACCAGTCCGTATTGAGCGTCAGCACGGTCTTCACGCCGGGCTCGCGGCTCACCAGCTTGAAGGGGCCGGTGCCGTTGGCGTTGAGGGTCGAATAGTTCTCGATATTATTGCCGATATTGACCGGTTCGACGGCGCCGTTGGCCTCGGCCCACTGCTTGTCCATGATCACCAGCGGGGCGATGGTGTTGAGCAGTATGGGATTGACCTCGGCGGTGATGATATCGACCGTACGCGAATCGATAGCGACCACATCGGCGATGCCGCCGACGTAGCTGCCCATGTCGGCGCCTTCCGCCTGGGCGCGCTTGAAGGAAAACACCACATCGTCGGCATCGAAACTGTTGCCGTTATGGAACTTCACGCCTTCGCGCAGCTTGAAGCGCCAGGTGGTGGGGTTGATGACCTCCCAGCTTACCGCGAGGGCCGGTTCGAGTTGCAGGTTGCTGTCGTAGCGCACCAGGGGCTCGTGGATGTTGCTGTGGAAGGCGGTCGAGAAATTCTCGGCCAGGGCATAGGGGTCCATCGAGGCGACATCGCCCTGAAAGGAGAACCTGAAGGTTTCGGCCTGGGCCGTAACAGACGCGGAGAGGCCGGCCGCGAAGGCCAGAACTCCGGTTAACTTAATGATATTATGCATTTTTTGATCTCCACCCTTGTTCATTGATGTGACTCAACTTAGGTGAAAATTTATCCGAGCCTGGGGGGCGAGTCAACCGAGCTGCCGACGTTGGCATGGCCATGCAATTGCCTATACCATGGCGTCGTCGAAGCGGAGGCCGAGGGCGGGATTTTGAAAATAGCCGAAACCCACTGGATGCGGATCGAGGAGTATCTCAAGACCGACGACCGCTGCGTCGTGCCCCTGGGATCGACCGAGCAGCATTGCACCCTCAGCCTGTCGACCGACAGCATCCTCTCCGAGCGCGTCTCCCTCGACGCCGCCGAGCCGCTCGGCGTCCCTGTCTTTCCCACCCTGACCTACGGTATTACCCCGTACTTCATGGACTATCCGGGGACCGTCACGCTGTCCCCGACCACGTACGAACGGGTCTTGACGGAGATGCTTGCGAGCATCCGTCGGCACGGCTTTCGGCGCATCGTCATCGTGAACGGACATGGGGGCAACAGCTCCGCGAGGCCGGCCGCCGAGGCCTGGGCCGCTCGACGGAGGGGCGTCCATCTGCGGTGGCACGATTGGTGGAGCGCGCCCGAGGTCCGAGCCGCGATCGATGCACTCGACCCGGAAGCGTCGCACGCCTCCTGGATGGAGACGTTTCCGTGGACGAAGATCGACGGCGTTGACGTGCCGGCCGGCCATAAGGCACCCGTGAATCTGGCGGACAGCGCTGAGGTGTCCCCCGCCCGCTTCCGAAAAATGATCGGTGACGGCTGTTTCGGAGGTGACTACGAGCGGTCGGCGGAGGAGATGACCGCGATCTGGGGCGTCGCGGTGCGCGAGACGCGCGCTCGACTCACCGAGGAATGGTGACATGAAACTCGACTTCAGCGGACGGACGGTGCTTGTAACCGGCGCCGCCCACGGTTTCGGCCGAGCCATCGCGGGTGCCTTCGCCACCCGGGGCGCAAAGGTCTTCGTGTGCGACGTGATCGAGAGTGAATTGGAGGAGACGGTCCAGATCGTCGGTGATGCGTGCTACGGGATGGTTGTGGACGTGACGGACCGAAGCGCCGTCGGCCGATGGGTCGACTACGCTCTGGGCGAAACCGGGCGCCTGGATGTGCTTGTGAACAACGCAGGAGGGGTCCTCGGTCAGGCGGGTCGACCGCTCGAGGAGGTCGCAACGCAGGAGTGGGAGTCGATCGTGGCGGTCAACCAGACGGCAGCCTTCTGGACCGCGCAGGCCGTTGCCGCCCACATGAAGGCGAAGGGCTCAGGACGCATCATCAATATTTCGAGCGGCGCGGGTCTCGGTATCAGCCGGACCGGCATCCAGGCCTACGCCGCGGCGAACGCCGGGCAGATTGGGCTTACCCGCCAGCTCGCGCACGAGCTCGGACCGTTCGGCATCACCGTGAACAACGTGGCCCCGGGGTTCGTGCTCTCGAACGAGGCTACCGAGCGGCAGTGGGAGGCGTACGGATTCGACGGCCAGGAGAGGCTTCTCGAGGACATCGCCCTCAAGCGACTCGGGACGCCGGCGGACATCGCCCACGCCGTACTCTTCCTGGCGTCGGACTATGCACGATGGATCACGGGGGTCGTGTTGCCGGTGGACGGAGGCAAGTAGGTCCACGCTGTTCCAAGCGCGGCGGGCATCGGCACATCTGAGAGCTTTCTATACGTTCAGTCCGCCCATCGGGTCGAAGCCCTGATACCCCTTGTCGGGCTTCGGGCCCTCATGAGGCGCCCGCACGTAGCCCGCCGTGTTCCGACTGATGCGCCGTTGAGCGACGAGCGCCTCCAGCACGAGCTCGCAGGCGGCTGCGCGGACGCCGTCACTGGCAGCGGCTGGCGCCAACCCGACGTTCTCGATGAGTTCCAGCAGCCCTGGAACGGTCTCGAAGCCTTGGACGCAGGCCGCCGATGAGGAATCCTCGCTGACCTGCAACGCACCACCGGTCTCGAAGTACTCGACGATGTCTTCGACGTCCGCGCCGCCGGCCCGGACGTCGAACGTCTGCGACGAGCTCTGCTGGATGAGCTCCCGCGCGATCCGGTCCGCCCCGTGGAGCTCGCCCTCGTACTCGAGCTCCATCTTCCCGGTCATCGCCGGGAGCGCCGCGTACAAGTCCCCGATGCGGGGAACCGCGACCTCCTCCCCGTGGCGGAGGGCGCGCCGCTCCGCGTTCGAGACGACGGTTTCCAGCACCGTGATCGGCATCCGCTGGCTCACCCCGGAGCGCTGGTCGACACGTTTGTCGGCCCTGGCGAGGAACGCGACCCGCTCGACGGTCTCCTCGAGGAAGTCGGGAATCTCCACGCGCCGGTCGCCCCGAGCGACCCACGCTTCCTGTCGGGTGATGCCGATTCCGATCTCGAGCTTCTCGGGGTAGTGTGTTCTGATCTCGGCGCCGATCCGGTCCTTGAGCGGCGTGATGATCTTGCCGCGGGCCGTGTAGTCCTCCGGGTTCGCGGTGAAGACCATCAGCACATCGAGCATGAGTCGAATCGGATAACCCTTCACCTGCACGTCCCCCTCCTGGAGGATGTTGAAGAGGCCGACTTGGATCTTGGCGGCGAGGTCCGGCAGCTCGTTCAGCGCGAAGATGCCCCGGTTGGCCCGCGGAAGCAGTCCGTAGTGGATCGTCAGCTCGTCCGCGAGGATGTGGCCGCCGCGGGCGGCCTTGATCGGGTCCACGTCGCCGACCATGTCGGCGATCGTCACGTCGGGCGTCGCCAGTTTCTCCACGAAGCGCGCCTCTCTGCCGACCCAGTCGATCGGGGTGTCGTCGCCGTGCTCTTCGACGAGCTGACGTCCGTACTTGGACAGAGGCGCCAGCGGGTCGTCGTTGACCTCACTGCCCTCGAGGATCGGGATGAAGTCGTCGAGCAGCAAGGCAAGTTGTCGAAGGATTCGGCTCTTCGCCTGGCCGCGCAGCCCGAGGAGGATGAAGTCGTGCTTCGCGAGGAGCGCATTGACGATCTGGGGCACGACGGTGTCGTCGAAACCCTGTACCGTGGGAAAGAGATTCTCTCCGGCGGCGAGCTTCCGGACGAGGTTGGCACGCATCTCGTCCTTCACCGGACGGGTCTCGTACCCGGTGGCCTTGAGCTTACCGAGGGTGGTGGGGCGCTTGTCGCTCATCCGGAGGATCTCCCGAGGCATGTACGAAGGTGCAAGGGTAGAGCCATGCACCCTACTTCGCGATCTTTGGGGCCGAACCGATACACGCGTCGATGGACGCGGGTCCCCGCACATTCGCCACACCGGAGTCTCCATGGCCGAGGGCACCAGCGTCCTCCGCAGTTCGATCCGATCCCTGGACGAACAACCTGTGTTACCCCGAGAGCGTTTCATCGTGGAGGACCGCCCAGACGAAGAGGCGATCCCCATGGACGTCGTATTCGTCGGGGCCGGGCCGGCGGGTCTCGCGGGCGCCATCGAGTTGGCCAGGCTCGTGAAGAAAGACAATGAGGCGGGCGGTGACCTGGGTGAGATCGAGATCGGTGTCCTGGAGAAGGCCGGTCAGCTCGGTGAGCACACTCTGTCCGGGGCCGTGGTGAACCCGAGCGGCTTCCACGAGCTCTTTCCGGAGCTTTCGATCGACGAATTTCCGCTCCGCCGTCCGGTGACGAAGGAGGCCGTCTACGTCATGACCGCGTCGAAGGCATACCGGATTCCGACGCCGCCGACGATGAAGAACCACGGGAACTACATCGCGTCGATTTGCGAGATCGTGCGGTGGCTGGGTGAGCAGGCAGAAGGGCTTGGCGTCAACGTGTTCCCGGGCTTCCCGGTAGACTCACTCCTCGTCGAGGGCAGCAAAGTCATCGGCGTGCGCACCACTCCGTCCGGTCTCGGGCGGGACGGTCAGCCGGCGAGCGGGGACGCCATGCCGGCGGTGGACCTGACGGCCCGGGTGACCGTCGTCGCCGAGGGCACGCGCGGGCCGCTGTCGCAGGCGTGGCTCGATTGGCGGGGGGTTACTTCCGAGAACCCACAGATCTTCGCCCTGGGCGTCAAGGAAGTGTGGGAAGTGAAGAAGCCGCTCGACCGGATCATCCACACGATGGCCTGGCCGCTGCCGCGCGACGCGTTTGGCGGCAGCTTCATGTATCCCATGTCCGACAGCCTGATCGCCGTGGGTCTCGTCGTCGGTCTCGACTACGCCGATGCTCGCTTCGACGTGCACGAAGCATTGCAACGCATGAAGCTGCATCCGCTCTTCCGGCAGTATCTGGAGGGTGGCGAGATGGTCGAGTGGGGCGCGAAGACGATTCCCGAAGGCGGCTTCTATTCGGTGCCGAAGCGTCGGCACGGAGACGGCCTGATCATCGTCGGAGACGCCGCCGGCTACGTCGAGGTCGCCTCCCTGAAGGGGATCCACTACGCCATGCACTCCGGCATCATGGCCGCGCGCCAAATCTTCGAGGCGCTCCGGAAGGACGACACCTCCGAGGCCGCGCTCGCGGGTTATACGGCTGCGGTCGACGCGAGCGTCATCATGAAGGATCTCCGCGAGCGTCGGAACCTGCGTTTGGCGTTCAAGAGTGGCTTCTTCGTCGGGGGCTTCAAAGCCGGATTGATGACGCTCACCCGCGGCGCCTTCCCCGGCGGGAAGATCTCGATCGAGGAAGACGCGGCGGACGTCAAGCACATCAGCGCGACGGACGACCCGTTCGTGCCCGATGGCAAGCTCACGTTTTCGAAAGTCGACGGGGTGTACAAGTCGGGGAACCAGACCCGCGACGACATCCCGCAGCACTTGATCGTAGGCGAGGACGTCAGCCCGGAGGCGGCGGAAATGTACACGCACCTCTGTCCGGCCGGGGTCTATGAACGGGATGGCGACAGGCTGGTTGTAAACGCGCCGAACTGTGTCGACTGCAAGGCTACCGACGTGCTCGGACCCCGGTGGACTCCTCGAGAGGGTGGGAGTGGGCCGGCGTACCGGCAGATGTAAGGTCCGCCGCGCGAGTAAGTGTGGCCGAGAAACTCGGCGTCCGGAGCTGATCGCGAGCTGAGAGCGTCTCTCTACGCCCGGGATGCCGCCGTCAGCGGCCGTCGTCGAGCGTGAGTGCGGTCTCACCGGGCCATTCGATCCGTCCCCCGAGTTGTAGGGCCATGGGGGCCGTGTCCGTGTCATCGGCAGCGCATATGATCCGGCCGTCTTGCATCTCGATGAT
>JADFLD010000081.1 GCA_022564535.1 Gemmatimonadota bacterium | reverse complement strand
CCCGTCCGGCGTGCTGGGCAAGATGACGGTTACGGTGTCCGGCGCCGACTCCGACAGGGTGTGGGCCAACGTCGAGGCGGAGGCGGGCGGCCTCTACATGTCGGACGACGGCGGTTCCTCGTGGGTCCTCGTGAACGCGCACCGCGACATCTGGCAGCGAGCGTTTTACTTCCAGCGCATCCAGGCCGACCCGACCGACCGGAACACGATCTACATCCTGAACTTCAGGCTCATGAAGTCGACGGATGGGGGTCGCACACTAGAGAGCGTTCGCGAGACGCACGCCGACCACCACGACCTCTGGATCGATCCGGCGAACCCGCTCCGCATGATCGACGGCAACGACGGCGGCGGTGTCGTTTCGGTAAACGGCGGGCGCACGTGGACAGCGATGAGGTATCCCACGGCCCAGATCTACCGCCTCGCGACGACGACCGATTTTCCGTACCACGCGTGCGGTGCGCAGCAGGACAACTCGACCGTGTGCGTCTCGTCGGAGCCGGGGCACCTGCAGAACCCACGCGGCGTGAGCACCGAGTGGATGTACTCGGTGGGCGGCGGCGAGAGCGGGTACGTTGTGCCACGACCCACCGATCCGGACATCTTCTACGCCGGAGCGACGAACGCGCTCACGCGGTACGACCGCGCCACGGGCATCGTGCGGGACATCCAGCCATATCCGCGGATCGTCATGGGCGAGCCGGCACGAGACATGCCCGAACGTTGGAACTGGACGTATCCGATCGCGGTGTCGCTGGTCGACCCCGACGCGCTGTACGTCGGCTCCCAGCACGTGTGGAAGTCCACCGACGAGGGGACGTCGTGGCGAAAGATCAGCCCCGACCTCACGCGTGCCGAGCCGGCGACCATGGACGACTCCGGCGGCCCTGTCGTGATGGACCAGGACGGACCCGAGATCTACTCGACGCTCTATGCGCTCGCCCCTTCGCCGCACGACGCGGCCACGATATGGAGCGGGTCGGACGACGGCTTCGTACACCTCACGCGGGACTCGGGGGGTAGTTGGACCAACGTCACGCCTCCCGACATGCCCGCTCATACGCGGGTCATGGTGATCGACGTTTCCAGACACGACGACGCGACGGCCTACGTCGCCGGCATGCGTTACGAGATGGGCGATCGGTCGCCATACGCGTGGAAGACGAGCGACTACGGAGGTACGTGGACCAAGATCGTCGACGGGATCGCGCCGGGCGACTTCGTGCGTGTCATCCGCGAGGACCCTTACCGAAAGGGGCTGCTGTACGCCGGCACCGAGCACGGCGTGTACGTCTCGTTCGACGACGGAGCCCACTGGGCCGACCTCTCCTACGACCTTCCCGATACTCCCGTCACCGGGCTCGCGGTCCAGGATCGCGACCTCGTGATCTCAACGCACGGCCGGTCGTTCTGGGTCTTGGACGACATTGAGACGCTGCGTCAGATCGACGCCGACGTCGCGACAGCCGGCGCTCATCTCTTCGACCCGGCCGACGCGATCCGGCGGTCGGTTCCGGCGGTCATCGACTATCACGTGGGCGGTGAAGGCCGACGGGTTCGCCTCGACGTACTGGACGCGGAGGGAGAGCTCGTGCGCACCCTCTTCGACGACACACGCTGCGAGGGCACCTATCGAGAGACGTGGAATCTCCTTTACCCAGGCGCGGTAACCTTCGACGGCATCGTACTCGAGGGCGGCAACCCGGCACGAGGCCCCTGGGCGCCGCCCGGACGGTACCAGGCCCGCCTCACGGTCGACGGCGACGTGCAACTCGCGTCGTTCGACGTGCGACGTGACCCCCGGCTCGGTGGAGTCACCGACGCGGACCTCGTCGCGCAGTTCAGGCTCGCGCTCGACATCCGGGACGCGGAGAGCAAGGCGAACGGAAGCGTTCTCTTGATCCGCGACATGCGCGCACAGCTCCAGTCCAGCGTCGCGCGAAGCGAAGATCAGCAGCTGAAGGCGTCGGTGCAGCGGCTCGTGGGCGATATCAGCCAGCTCGAGTCCCAGCTCTACCAAGTCAGGAATCAGAGCCCAAAGGACAAGATCGCCTTCCCGATCCGCTTGAACGATCGCCTGACTGGCCTACGGAGTCGGCTCGAGCGGGGTGACGCGGCGCCGACGGCCGCGTACCGTCGCGTTTTCGAGGAGCTGTCGGCCGAGCTCGAGGGATACATGCGAGCGCTCCAGCACCTCACCTCCGAAGATCTGACACGAGTGAACGCTGAGCTCGAGAGGGCGGGTTTGCCGCAGGTCGTGTTGGGCGACCTGCTCATCGCTGAGTAGCGACAGGGCGGAGGCTCCGAGGACCGTCACGCCCGCCGCCGTGTCCACGATGAAACTCAACGTGTTCCCGTACTCGATTGGGGCGGATATCAGTTGCTGCACTCCCCTAGATGCTTTCGGAAGAAGGCGTCGAGGCGGGCGTACATGTCGATGGAGTTGGCGGGGTCGCGAAAGCCGTGCCCTTCCGGGTAGCTCATCGATTCGAATTCCTTTCCCAGCTCCGACAGCCGTTCGACCGCGAGCTCGAAGTTTTGAAAGGGTGCCCGCACGTCCCGTTCACCGTGCATGACCAGGACGGGGGCCGTGATGCGATCCATCCGGTCCAGCGTGTTGGTCTTCTCGTAGATCTCGGGTCGTTCTTCCGGTGTGCCTCCGTGCCCGGTGATCGTGAAGATCTTCCCGAGTCGGTCCGCGCCGGGGAGCGTGAGAGCCTCTGAGTAGATGCCACGCATCGGCACGGCTGCGTCGAACTTGTCAGGCGTACGAGTGATGGCCGACATGGACTGCATGCCTCCATAACTCCCTCCGTAGATCCCGACCTTATCGTTCACCCAGGGCTGTGCGCGGAGCCAGTCGGCAGCCGCCCCCGGGTCCCGAGCCTGGCCGTTCAACCAGTCTTCGACCGATAGATCCTGGAATGAGCGGCCGAAGCCGGAACCCCCGCGGTAGTTGATCGCGAGCACCACGTATCCCCGGGCAGCAAGGTACTGCTCGATGAGGTTTTGGCCCTGCATGTACGAGTTGGTCCCGCCGCCGTGCACCTGCACCAGGGCGGGACACACCGGCCCGGCGTAGCGCTCCGAGGCCTCGGCTCCGACCGACCCACGTTCCGCAACGCCTCGGAGGGCGGAGGGGACATAGAGGAAGGCCTGAATGTAGAGCCCATCGAAGGAACGGTACGACACCTCGAGCGGACGCTGCACGCCGGTGAACCGCGGTGAGAAGTCGGTGACCCGCGTCGCCGGGCCACCCGAAGCCTTGACGGTCCACACCTCCTGGCCCTCCGTCGGCGCGCTTCGCACGAACGCGAACACCGACGCATCGGCGCTGGCGTCCACCGCGTTCCAGCTGCCCCCAACGTTGGTTACCCGGGTCGCCACCCCGCCCTCCGCCGGCACCGCCCACAAATCGAACGCCCCCCTCTCGTGGTAGGGAAAGTAGATCCAGCGCCCGTCCCCGGACCAAGCGATTTCGTGTCGCATGATGTAGTCCGTTGCGTAGACCTGCATGTCTACGATGCGTTCACCACCGTCGGCCGGATCGACCACGTACAGGTACGAGAGGTCTTCGTACCAGTACTCGTCCTTGGCCGTCCCCATGAGTGCCAGGCTTCCGCCGTCCGGGGACCACATGGGAGTCGAGGACGCCATGAGCGACGAGGAAACCTTGCGTGAGTCTCCGGTGGAGAGATCGACCACCCAGACGTCGTCGTGCCACCAATCCGCGGCGTTGGAGACGTAGGCGATCTGCGTTCCGTCCGGCGACCACGAGGGGGAGAAGCGCGGATCGTCCTCGGACGCCGCTCCGTGCGTGAGTTGTCGCGGCGGGTCGCTCCCGTCAGCGGCGACCACCCAAATGTCCTGATAGCCACCCTGAGTAGAGTAAAAGGCGATGCGATGTCCGTCCGGCGCCCAGGACGGATTCCGCAGCCCAGGAAGTCCGTCCACGACTGTGGATGCTTGATCCGACGCCACCCCCACCACGTGTAGCGCACCCCCCGACAGGAAGGCCAGGCGCGACCCGTCGGGCGACCATGCGGGCGACCCGCCCCGGACCCAACGTTGACCGTTTCCGCCCAGGTCCATGCGGTAGATGCCTGGACCCTCGGGGCCGCGTCCCGTGACGGCCAGCGCGGTACCGTCAGGCGAGACGGCAACGCCCAATGCGGAGCCTCGGTCCGAATAGATATTCTCGAGGGTTAGCGGCAGAAGCTCGTCGTCCCCCGACGGGGTGGAGTCCGACGACGGCGTAGAGCAGGCGGCCGCGACGAGGGCGGAGAGAACGACGGGCCGGACGAGCGCATGCGTGGGCCATCGCAGTTCGTTCATGGGTCTGGTCAGTGGGAGTCCGCAGGAGTCTGGGCCCCGTGTCCGGGCGGAAGCCCGAACATGGTCGTTCGTAATCCTATCCGGACGGAGCCGTTGGTGCATGGTTGCCGACCCGCGCGGGCGAACATGAATCTCGACACGATGACCTCGCGACGGGACCGGCTGCCCGGACGACGTCTGCCAGAAGTGGGGAAGGGGAAGTTGCGCCCCGGTCGGCCACCCCACACGGTAGACGCATGAAAGCTCTCGGCAAGAACCGCGCAACTCGACGAATCCCGCGTCCGACCCTGCGGGCCCTATTTCTCGTGCCCCTGATCCTGGCCGCCCCCCTCCACGGCCAGGACGGCGGATTGAATCCAGAAGTCTTCAACGGCCTCCGGTTCCGGAGCATCGGCCCGGGCATCATGACGGGCCGCATCAGCGACGTCGCCGTCGACCCGAACAACAAGAGTGTATGGTACGTGGGTGTCTCGTCCGGCAACGTCTGGAAGACAGTCAATCGAGGCACGACTTGGAAGCCCATTTTCGACGACTACGGTTCGTACTCGATCGGAGCGGTCACCCTCGATCCCAACGATTCCAACGTGCTCTGGGTGGGTACCGGCGAGAACGCGTCGCAGCGTAGTGCAGGGTACGGGGATGGCATCTACAAGAGTGTCGACGCCGGCGAGAGCTTCACGCGCATGGGCCTGGAGCACTCCGAACACATCGGAGACATCCTGGTCGACCCCCGTGATTCGGACGTCGTGTACGTGGCGTCGCAAGGGCCGCTCTGGGCTCCTGGCGGAGACCGCGGCCTGTACAAGACCACCGACGGCGGGCTGACTTGGGACCGAATTTTGTACGTGTCGGAGGACACCGGCATCGCGGACATCGTCTTCGACGCGCACGACCCGGACGTGATTTACGCTGCGTCGTACCAACGGCGTCGACACGTCGGGATGCTCATCGCGGGCGGTCCCGAAGGTAGGATCTTCAAGTCGTCCGACGCCGGTGCGAGCTGGGTTGAAATCATGGACGGCATCCCCATGGTGGACCTGGGACGGATCGCGCTGGAGACCTCTCCGCACACGTCGGGTGTGGTGTACGCGTTAGTTGCGGCTCAGGGCGAAGAGAGCGGATTCTTCCGTTCCGACAACGGTGGCGAGAGCTGGACGAAACAGAGCGACTACATCGTCGTGGACCCTCAGTACTACGGCGAGATCTTCGCCGACCCCAACCGACTCGGGCGCGTGTGTGCAGTGGACGTCGTCATTCATTGCTCCGCGGACGAGGGGGTGACGTTCGAGCGGCTTCCCCTGCAGGGCGTCCACTCGGACCACCATGAGATCGTGTTCGATGCGGACGATCCGAACTACATGCTGGTCGGAAACGACGGCGGTCTATACGAGACGTGGGACATGGGTGACAACTGGCGTCACCACGACAATCTCCCCATCACGCAATTCTACAGGGTAGGTGTCAGTAACGACCGGCCGTTCTACTGGGTGTACGGAGGGACTCAGGACAACGGCACTCTGGGTGGGCCGTCCCGTACACGCAACTCGGTGGGCACGCGCAACGGAGACTGGACCCGGATCGTGGGAGGGGACGGGTTCCAGGCCCGAGTCGATCCGCTGGAACAGACGATCGTGTACGGAATGTCGCAGGGCGCCAGGATCAATCGCGTGGACATGGCCACGGGTGAGACGACGAGCATTGCACCCCCCCACACGCTCGATGGCGACACGCTCCTGTGGCACTGGGACATTCCCCTCACGATCAGCCATTTCGACAATCACAGGATCTACGTGCTGGGGAGTCGGCTCGCGCGCAGCGACAACCGCGGTGACGACTGGGAGTTCATCAGTCCGAACATCTCGCGGCAGATCGATCGCGATACGATGGAGGTGATGGGTCGTGTGTGGCCCGACGACGCCGTCTGGAAAAACGTCTACACGAACGATTACGGTGTCGGCGTGTCGTTCAGCGAGTCGCACTTGGACGCCGACCTCATGTACGTGGGCACGGACGACGGACTCATTCAGGTCACGGAAGACGGCGGTGAAAGCTGGAGGAAGATCGATTCCTTCCCGGGGATTCCCACGCTCATCTACGTGTCGGAGGTCCTGGCCTCACAGCACGATCCGGATCGTGTGTACGCGCTATTCAACAACCACAAGCGCGGAGACTTCACTCCCTACGCGCTCAAGAGCAACGACCGCGGTCGGACGTGGTCGTCGATCGCCGAGGGGATCCCGGACCGGAACGTCACCTGGACGCTGGCCGAGGATCCGGTGAATGAGGATCTGTTGTTCCTGGGCACGGAGTTCGGACTGTTCTTCAGTGTGAGACAAGGTGACGGATGGACCCGGTTGAAAGGCGGGCTGCCGACCATTCCAGTACGTGATCTGGAGATTCAGGAGCGTGAAGGTGATCTGGTGGTGGCAACCTTCGGCCGTGGCTTCTACCTCTTGGAGGACTACACGTCGCTTCGCGAAATTTCGGCGGAGCGGTTGGCCGAGGCCGCAATCGTGTTTCCGGTGCGACCCGCGCTGCTGTACGACCCTGTGCGGTACGTGCTCGGGGGTTCGGGTGACGCGAACTACACGGTACCCAATCCACCGTACGGAGCGACCGTGACGTATTATCTGCGCGAGCCGGTGGCCGGCGACGATGGGCTCTTCCTGGCGGTGCACGACGCCGGGGGTGAGCTCGTTGCGGAGGTTCCCGTTACCAACGAGGCGGGAATGCAGAGGGTGACCTGGAATCTCAGGCACAAGGCCGAGGAGTCCGGTGGCGAGGACGGTGCGGCAGGGGAGCGGGCCGATCGTTCCCGCCTCGGCCCGCCGGTTCAGGTGGGTACGTTCACCGTCACGCTTCAGCAGGGGACAGGAGACTCGGCGATTGCTCTGGCTGCGGCGCAAACCGTGCGAGTGGTGCCGCTGTCGAGCGGAGACCGGAGATAGTCTGGCCCGCGATTATTTCGAGCCTGATTATCCCGCCCACCCCGGCCTCTCGATCCCGGCCCGCGCCGGGCAACAGGTCACGTCACGGGTCTGGGCAGGTAGATCTCCGGCAGTCCGGCCGCCCGCAGAAGTTCGTTGAACGCCGGGATGCTCTGATCCTTGATCATCTGGAGCTCGGCCTCGATGTCGCTCCAATCCGTCAGATAGTCGGCCGTGACCTCCTTGACCCCGTCGGTGACGGGGATGTTCGCACCACCGATTCGCCCGAGCAGGTCCTTGTACTTCATGAGGAGACGGGCCTCCTGCTGATAGGCGTTCTGGAACGTCTTGAGCT
>JADFLD010000080.1 GCA_022564535.1 Gemmatimonadota bacterium | reverse complement strand
TGGAACGGGCTGTGCAACGGCGGGAACCGCTGCTATACATGCTGCCGTGACCACCCATAGCATCCAGGTCGCGAACGTTGAGTAAGAAGTAATTTTCAACATCTGGTTTATTCTCCCCTTATGTTACTGCCCCACTAACCAACCAGACGAAGGTTTGCGTAAAAACGGAAACTTCCGGGGACAGTGACTTTATCTATACCGGTACAATTCGCGTGAGGCAAGGGCCTGGTTGCTGGAAAAAACCGCAGACAATAAGAAACATCGCCTGCCGAATTCTTTATCCAGGCTCACAGAACCAATCGACCATCACGCACCCACACTTTACCGTCGACAGTAACAGTCGCATCGACGAAGAAATTCCAGCGCACGTAGCCCCCGGTCACGGTTCCTCCCAGCTCCGAGTTGTCCCCTAGCGAGAGACGCACCACTCCGGCGCCGTAACCGTAGTAGGGGATCCACGGGTCACCCTGTTCGGGGATCGCGAGGAGCGGGTTGAAGCCAAGCGCGAATTCTCGGAACGCCCGTCCGGCATCTCCGGCCGAATCCATCTCGACCAGCACGGCGTCCAGTCCTCGCTCCGCGCGGGCGTCGACGACCCGACCCGATTCGAACCTCAGGACGAGGCCGTGCACCGTGGTCTCACCCCACACGGACGGAGGAAAGGCGATCACGCCGTTGACCGACACTTCCAACGGAGCGACGCGGATGGCTCCCGCCGGGAGCTCGACCTCCCGATCGATCAGATTCAGTGCCCGAGCCGCTCGAGCGGCCGACGCGTTTCCGTCCTGCTTGGTGACCGGACGGTCGCCGATGCGGAACGAGAGATCGGTACCGGCCGGCGTGGTGACACGAACCTCTCCACCACGCATCGCAAGCTCGAAGCCGACCTGCGCCGCGGCGAGTGCCGTGTAGTCGGTCTCGTGCAGGACGTGTTGGTAGAAGGCGTCGTACTCGGGCGTCTGCGCCATGAGCGTGCCATCGAGCGCGTATGCCCCGGCCCAATGGAAGTGGACCGTCCGGCCGCGGCCCCGCCGCAGCACGTCCTGAAGCCCCGCATAGATAGGATGCATCGTGCTCGCTCCCGGCATCATCACGGCCGCGTCCACCTCGCTCAGAATCCGGACCAGCGTCTCGTCTGAGGCCTCGGCAAGTCGGGCAGTGAAGTCGGTCGACCAGGCGTCCGGCGTGTCCCCGGCTACGGACCACGCACCGAGGTCGGTCGCACCGGCCGCGGCGACGCCCTCCCGGAATGCCGGCACCAGAGCGTCGAACGAACCCGGCACGCCTACCAGGAGCACCCGCTCGCCCGGCCGGAGCTCGAGCCGCTCGAGCAGGCGCTCGGCCAGAGCTGCGAAGTCGAGCGAGGGAGGCTCGGCACCGCCTCCAGGCGCGGGGCCCGCAGACGACACGCAGCCCAAGAAAAGGAGAAGACTCAGCGAAGCGAGGTAGCGCGTGCGCGTTGCCAATGGAACCTCCGTCGAATGACCTACGGGCTGCGAGAGCATGAAAGTACGTGGATTCTCGACAGGAGACCGCCTCCCGGCAAACGAGTCGTGGTTCCTTCTACACTTGCCGCCCGGGCTGTGGAGTCCGACTTTCGGTGGGTCGCGCGCACCTCGGACCTTGCATGCTCCGTTCCACCCTTACCGTCCTTTTGATCGCCGTTTCGGGCATGGTCACGCTCCCTGCCCACGGACGAGCTCAAGAGACGATCGAGATCCTCGAGCCTGCGGAATGGCGGACCGATGCCACACGCGGCATCGGCGTGGTGCACCGGCGAGGCCTCCGGATCGTCGGCATCGCGAGGAGTAGCGCCGGCATCGACCGCGTCACTCTGAACGGGGCCGACGCGGCGCTCAGTGGAACCGCTGACGAGGTCAGATTCATCGGCTACGTCACTCCGACACCGGAGCAGCCCGAAGTCCTGATCGAAGCCTACCTCGGCGACCAGGTGCTCTCTGCCCGATCTTTCCCAGTCGTCGTGGAAAGGTCCGAGCAGATCTTCCAGGACCCGGCGACGGCCTGGACCCAAGGGAGCGGCTTCTCGGGAGAGCGGTGGGCCGTGGTGATCGGAGTGAGCGAGTATGCCGACCCGGCCGTCCCCACCCTGCGCTACGCCGACGACGACGCCCGCGCCTTCCGGGACTTCCTCCTTTCGCCGGCAGCCGGAATGGGTGGCTTCAAACCCGAAAACATCCGCTACCTCGTCAACGAGCAAGCGACGTACCGCGAAATTCGGCTCGCGTTCCGTGACTTTCTGAAGGCCGCGACCGACGACGACGTCGTCTTCATCTTCTTCGCGGGACACGGGGCACCTGATCCCGAACGGCCCGAAGACCTGTACCTGCTCGCCTACGACACCGAGGCTAAGAGCATCGCGGGTACGGGGTTCCCCATGGAAGAGGTGAGCGACGCCATCCGGAGGACCTACGCGCGGGCGATCATATCGTTCATCGACGCGTGCCACAGCGCGGGCGTGAGTGGCGACATCGGGCTCCGCGCGATCACCAATCCGATCAACGCGGCGTTTCTGGATCGGGCCCAGCACAGCCTCGGGGTACAGGTCACCTTCACCGCGAGCCAGGTGAACCAGTACTCGCAGGAGGGCGCCCAGTGGGGCGGAGGCCACGGTGTCTTCACGTACTACCTCCTTCGGGCTCTCCAGGGAGAGGCGGACGAGGACGGCGACGGAATCGTCACCCTCGGAGAAACCATGGAGTGGACGCGGGATCGCGTCCGAAGGGAGACCCGAAACGGCCAGATCCCGTCGATAAGCCAGACGGCGTTCGACCCTTCCTGGCCCATGAGCATCGGGGGCGGTCCGGAATTCGCGACGCTCCAACCGGACGAGCGGCCGGCCCCGAGTGTGGAGCGCGACTCGAGTCGACCGATCGCCCGACCCACACCCCCACCCGCCCAGAACGTGGCCGGGGACGGCCTGCTCGTGCTCGTTTACGGGGAAAACGCCGACGATGCGGGTGTCGCAGAGGCATCTGTGCTTCGCTCCCTCAGGGCCCGCAGGGGAATTCGCGTGATGGACTCCAGGAGCCTTGGCATTTCAGGAGGAGACCACGCCGCCGTCCAGTCCGCTGTCCAGGGAGACTTCGCGTCGCTCGCCGACCTCGTCCGTGACCAAGGCGGCGAATTCATTTTCGTCGGGAGCCTCACCTCGAGTGCGAGGGCGGCTCCCCTGGGTCCGATGTTCTCCGGCAGTGCCCAATTCGAGCTGAGGATGTATAGGGTGTCGACGGGGGAGGTCCTGAGGTCCAGCATCTTCCGCATCGGGATGGCAGGACAACCCGCCAAGATGGGAATATCCGAGTCGGGTGCCCGCAGCCAGGCGGCCGAGGCCGCCGGAACACTGGGGGCCGTTGCAGCAAGGGGCTGGCTCGCGCGGGCTCTTCGCTAGACAGCCCACAAAATCACTTCGGAGGACCAACCGTGAAGACCAGACTCCTCAGCAAGTGCATCGCCGCCGTCGCCGTTCTGGCGACCGCCGGCTCTATCGTCGCACAAGACCGACCCCGGATCGCGGTGATTCCGTTCGACAACCGCACCAGTTGGTGGGCCAACGACATGGGCGATATCGCCGCGGACATGATCGTGACCCGACTGGTGAATTCCGGTGCCTTCGCGGTGATCGAGCGCGAGCGGCTGGAAGCGATCCTCCAGGAACAGGGCTTCCAGCTATCGGGACAGGTCAACGCGAGCGATGTCGTGGAGATCGGCCGGCTCGCCGGCGTCATGTACTTGATTACCGGTTCGGTCACGCGGTTTTCGATCGACGAGAAGAGCACCCGCGCGTTCGGGCGCTCCATCGGGTACACGGAGGCCGAAGCTGAAATGAACGTTCGTGCCTTCAGCACGGAGACCGGGGAGATCATCACGGCCACGGAAGGGTCCGGAAGCAAGCGCCTCGTCAACATCAGCGGAGTCATCAGCATGTCCGCGATGAACCAGGGAATCGCGGAAGAAGCGCTCGGGCCCGCTGCCGACGACATCGTCGAGGAACTCGTACGGCAGCGTGAGCGCTTTGTGCTCATCGCGATGCCGGAGCCTCCGGACGCGGTGCCGGCCATCGTCGGCGCTGGTAGCGATGGCTCGCTGTATATCGACAAGGGTGAGAGCGCCGGCGTGCAGGTCGGGCAACGTTACGAGGTGCTCCGCGTGATCGACGAAATCGTCAACGCGGCCGGAGAGGTGCTCGACCAGATCACCGACCGAGTCGGGATCATCGAGGTCACGAGGGTCCTGTCGCAATCGTCCATCTGCACGATCGTCGAGGGTGACGCGGCCGAGGGAGACGTGCTGAAACCGATAGGCTGAGGGGGGGCGCCGCCCTTACTCGGCCCGTCGCCCCACCCTATCTTTCCGGCCCATCCCACGGATCGAAAACCGCCAACCGCCACCCCCGAATCCCATGAAACGCATAGTCATTTCCGCGCTAGGCAGCCTGACAATCCTGCTGGCTCTGGCCGTCCCTGCCGCCGCCCAGTTCCCCCCCGCCACCGCAGAGCAGCGCGAAGCGGGCGCCCGGATAACCGAGGTGCGGTTCGGCACGGAAGAACTCGTCATCCCGCGCGGTGAGACGGTTACGCTACAAACGGGGCTCTACGACGCCGCCGGGAACCTGGTGGAGGGCGCGGTAGCGGTCGTCTTCGCGCAGCTCGGAGTGAGCCCTAGGTTCTCGGCGATCGAAGGGGCCAGCATCGAGTTGACGGGCCTGCAGCCGGGCTCAGGGACGCTTACCGCTGTGGTGATGGTGCCAGAAGACGAAAGCGGCATGTTCGGGGTCGCGGGGGCCCGCACGCTCGGGACGCTCGCCGCGACGGTCCTGGACTATGCGCCGACGTCGATCGAGATCGCCGATCTGCCGTACACAGTGTACACGGGTACCTCCATGCAGATGGTCGGTCGGGTGATGACCACGCAAGGCACCGAGCACGCCACCGCCTCCATCTCGTGGCAATCATCCGATCCTGCAACCGCCTCGATCACCGAGGGTGGGGTCCTCACCGGTATCTCCGCAGGGGACGTCACGCTGTCCGCAAGGTCCCAAGACGGCCTTTCCCAGCAGTACCCGGTTCACGTCGTCGCCAACCCGGTCCAGTCCATCAGCATTACCCCTGGCACGGTCAAGACCCGGAGGGGTGACGTCGTCGAGTTCGACATCGTCGCGCGCGATGCTCAGGGCGGGATCGTCGAAGACATCGCTCTCGACCTCGCCGTCGCTGGACTCTCTGGCACCGGCGGCTTCGTGTACGACGACGGGACGTTCGTCGCGGAGGAGACCGGGGCCTATCGGGTGCTCGCGAGCACCGGGTCCGCCTCGGCGGCGGCGATCGTCGAAGTCACTGAGCGGCCCGACCCGGTCACGGTGGAGTTCCTCGATCACGGCGTCCGCGCGGAGGTCGCGACGAGCGACCTCTGGGTCTTCGAGGGGGTCGACGGCGAGGACTACGCCTACACCGGGACCCACGCTCGGGGTGGCGGGCAGCGCATGTTCGTGTGGCGCGTCACGGACCCGTCGAACATCGTGCTTGTCGATTCGATCGTCGTCGACGCCCGCGTCGTCAACGACGTGAAAGTCAGTGACGATGCCACCTGGGCGATCATCACACGGGAGGGAGCGAGTACGCGCCGCAACGGCATCGTCGTGCTCGACCTGGCCGATCCGGCGCACCCGACGATCATGGCCGAGCTGACCGACAGTCTCACGGGCGGGATCCACAACGTCTGGATCATGGGCGACATCGTCTACGCCGTGAACGACGGCACCAACGCCCTGAGCATCATCGACATGAGCGACCCGGCGAATCCGAGGCACGCGGGCCGCTACGAGATCAAGCCCGGCGATACGAACAAGTCGCTGCACGACGTCTGGGCCCAAGACGGATACGCGTACCTCTCCTACTGGGACGACGGCCTCGTCATCATCGATGTCGGTGCGGGCACGCACGGTGGCACTCCGACGAACCCGGTCTTCGTGTCGAGCATCGCGTATCCCGAAGGCAACACACACGTCGCTTGGCGGGACCGCGACTACGTCTTCCTGGGAGATGAGATCGGCACGTCCGACGGGATGCGAGGGTTCATCCACGTCATCGACGTGAGCGACATCGAGAACCCGCGCCAGGTCGCCAAGTACGACCTTCCCGAGGCCGGTGCGCACAACGTGTGGATCGAGGACGAGACGCTCTATATCGCCTACTACCAGGGCGGACTGCGCATCGTCGACATCAGTGGGACGCTCCGCGGCGACCTCTACCGTCAGGGCCGCGAGATCGGCTTCTTCCGCACCGAGGCCGCCGAGGGCGAGGCGGAAAAATCCGAAGAAGAAGACTCCAAATCGAAAGAGTAATTCGGTGTGAAGCTAATTGTAGGCTTAGGCAATCCGGGGCCGGCATACCAGGGTACGCGGCACAACCTGGGTTTTCGGGCGATTGACCGGTTAGCCGAGAGGTTTGGAAGCAGCTTTAACCGGGAAGCTCCCGTCCCTCTAGGGGAGGGGTCGGGGTAGAGTAAGGCCAACCACTTGACGCCAGGCCGATATTTCGGGCAGCGGAAACGCGAATTGAGGTAGACCCATGTTCGATAATGTAAGCTGCGCGACCGACTTAAGCCCCCGCTCACACGCCGCCCTGGAAACGGCCGTACGGCTGGCCTGCAGGGAAGGGGCCCAATTGACTGTGCTTAACGTGCACGAGGAATTTCTGGACAAAAGCGAAATGGTCATGCTGCGCGTCAGCGTGGAGCACATGCAGGAACATTTCCGGGAAATCGCCGTCAAGGCCAGGGCCAAAATGGCCGCTGAGGTTGCCGCTGTCGGGTTGGATGACCTGAAAGTGTAGTATATTCTGCGAGAGGGCAAAGCCGCGGACGAGATCCTGACGGCGGCGGAAACCATCGACCAGGACAGCGGCAAACCGGGGTCAACGCTCCTGGTGATGGGCTCCAACGGACGAGACTCTCTCAAAGATCAGATATTAGGCTCGGTGGCCGAACGCATTGTCCGTCACTGCTCAACGCCGGTGATGGTCATTCCCTATCTCATGGGTTAGGTGGCTATGCATTTGGCCGACATAACATCCGCACTGCCTGAGCTGGCGCTGGTAGCCACGGCCCTCGTTCTGCTGCTCATGGAATCGGCCACCCGGCCGCACCGCGATCTACTGGCGCCGGTGGCCCTGGCGGGACTGGGACTGGCCCTCATCGCCAACCTGAGCAGCAGCTCCAACGGCGCGTATTTTAGCGGTATGCTGCAGCTCAACGCTTTTACGCGCTACCTGTCGACGCTTTTCATGGTCGTGACGGCGGCCGCCATTGTTGTGGCGATCCCTTACCTGAAGCGGACGCTGGAAGAGCGCGGCGAATACTACAGCCTCATGCTGTTCGCGGCGGTGGGCATGAATTTCATGGTGAAAGCCCAGGATCTGACCATGCTCTTTCTGGGGCTTGAACTGCTATCCATTCCGCTCTACATCCTCGCCGGATTTTACCGTAACCACAGCCAGAGCAACGAAGCGGGGCTCAAGTACCTGCTGCTGGGGGCCTTTTCGACCGGGTTCTTCCTGTTCGGGATCGCCCTCCTTTACGGCAGCACCGGCTCCACCGCCTATGAGACGATGGCGGCCTCTATCCAGACTGGCGCGGACCTG
>JADFLD010000079.1 GCA_022564535.1 Gemmatimonadota bacterium | reverse complement strand
GGCAGCGTCAGCGCGACACTTTGCCGCTCGAAGTCGACGACGGTATCCACCACGTGCCGGCGCTGTTCGAACGGGCTCGTGAAACCGCCCACGTTCGCCGCGGC
This sequence comes from Gemmatimonadota bacterium, assembly GCA_022564535.1. Next base: position 7,554 of record JADFLD010000079.1, on the reverse strand, counting down.
GTCGGCGGGGTCCAGCCCCGTAATGAAGACGGCCGAGCACAAGATCTTCGCGAAGCCGGCCGTGTAGTGGTGCAACGCGAGCCCGGGCGGCGGGCTGTATTCGGTGTCGAGCTCGAGCGCCAAGCCGCGTGCGATCAGCTGCTCGCGGGATCCATCGCTCGCGGGGACCGGGGCAGGCGCGTCCGCGCCACACGCCGATAGCGCAATGATGCCGACCACGAACAACGTCGGCCGAGTGGTTCTGCACATGGGTTTCTCCTGCGGTCCGAGTCGGGCTGCCCCGCCACACCCCAAGGCTCAACCTGCGCGCCCATGTCCGGTCTCGACAGGGCAGGCGCGACGAGCGTATCATGCTCGCCCGACACGCCTGACCTGAGCCCGCCATTGGAGATGTGAATGATTTCGAGACGTGACTTCCTCGGGACATCGTCCGCCGCCGCCGCGGGCGCCGCGCTCGCCACTCCAGAGGCGTTGCTCGCCGCACCTCCGACCCAGGAGATGCCGCCTTCCATCGCGCGTCTCGGCTCGTGGGCAGACAGGGCTCGCCCGATCACCAGCGAAGAGCGCGCCGCACGTATCGAGCAAGCGAAACGCCTGATGCGCGCCAACGATATCGACGCCCTCTTTCTCACGGGCAGCACATCGATGGTCTACTTCACGAACATCCGCTGGGGCGGCGGGGAGCGGCTGTTCACGGTCGTCGTGCCGGTCAGGGGCGACGCCTTCGTCGTCTGCCCCGCGTTCGAGGAGGACCGCGCCCGCGAGCAACTCGCGCTCGGCCCGCTGGGCGGCACGGAAGTTCGGACATGGGAAGAGCACGAGAGCCCCTACCAGCGGGTCGCGGAGGGCCTTCGCGATCGCGGCATCGCCACGGGTCGGATCGGGGCGGAAGAGACGGTACAGTTCCGCTTCAGCGACGGTGTGGCACACGCCGCACCCGGCCTCGAGGTCGTCAGCGGAACCCCGATCACGTCGGGCTGCCGTGCCGCCAAGGACGAGCATGAGATCGAGCTCATGAAACTTGCCAACGAGGTGACGCTCACCGCGTACAAGGCCGCTTATCTGGCGATGGAAGAGGGAATGACGCAACGGGACTTCGGCAACCTCGTCAGCATGGCGCACGACCGACTCGGCTTCCAGGGAAGCGCGAGCGTGCAGACGGGGCAGTACGCGGCGCTCCCCCACGGGTCGATCACGCCACAGGTGATCCGCGAAGGCACGATCCTGCTCATCGACGGCGGCTGCGGGGTCGAGGGCTACCGGTCGGACATAAGCCGCACGTTCGTGCTCGGACGTCCGACAGACAGAATGAAGCGCGTCTTCGACATCGAGTTCGCGGCGCAGACCGCGGCATGGAAGGCCGCCGGGCCGGGCGTCCCAGCGGAAGACGTGGACGCGGCCGCGCGCCAGGTGATCGTGGACGGAGGATTCGGCCCCGAGTACGAGTACTTCACGCACCGGGTCGGACACGGCATCGGCATGGACGGCCACGAGTGGCCGTACCTCGTGAAGGGGAACCGGGAGCCGCTGGTGGTCGGGAACTCCTTCAGCGACGAACCCGGTATCTACATTCCGGGCGAATTCGGTGTGCGGCTCGAAGACATCATGGTCATCACCGAGAGCGGAGCCGACCTCCTCACGCCGCAGAGCCCGTCCCTGGAAGATCCGTTCGGGAATTGGTCGCCATGAAGCGCCAGGACGAGCCATAGCCAACGGCCTCGCGATCGCGACCCCTTCGACCCGGCGTCAGTCCTCGACCCGGCCCTCGCCGCGCGTCAGGTCCGCCACCCGATCGCGCAAAGCCTCGACGTCGGGCGCCGGCACGCCGAGCCGGTACCGCACATCGGCGCCGTACTCCTCGTCCTCGATCAGGATGTCCATCTCGTCGACGAGTCGCTGCAGCGCGTCCACGTCCGCATATCCGACCGTAACACCCACGGAGACCCGCTCCACCCGCTCCTCGGTGGGGAGCCCCTCGAGCGCGAGCTTGACCCCCCCGGAGTAGGCGCGTGACAGGCCGCCTGTGCCGAGCTTCACGCCGCCGAAGTATCGCGTGCAAACCGCGACGATCTCGCCGACGTCCGCGTGAAGCAGCGCCGTGAGCATCGGCCTACCGGCGGTGCCGTGCGGCTCGCCGTCGTCGCTCATGCCAATGTGGGTCGTGGTGCCGGGAGGACCGGCGACGAACGCCCAGCAGTTGTGTGTCGCGTCCGGGAACTCGTCCCGGATGGTCGCGATGAACGAGTGGGCCGCATCGGCGTCCGAGGCGCGCGCGACGGTCGTGATGAACCGACTCCGCTGGATGGTCTCCTCGACCCGATGCACCCTCGCCGGAATCCGGTATCGGGAGGCGTCAGTCACAGACGTCAGGGGCACGCCCATCGCGGGCCCCGCCGAGCTTCACGGCGCCGACATTCGATCGAGAAATTCCCGCTCCGACGCCGCGAGGCCCGCCGCACCCTCGGCCTCCGCTTTCTCGAGCAGGCGCTCGACTTCCTCCCGATTCAGCTCGTGGAGTGATTCCACCGAGATCCCCTTCCAGCGGGCGAGCGCCATCCGGTCACCGCCTAGACCGCCGGGCGACGCATTCGGACGCATCTTACTTCGGAAGTCGCGCTTGGCTGCGCCGAGCCTCCACTCCCACCACTTCAAATACCCGAATCCGATCGCGGCACCGCCGAGGTGCGCGAAGTGGGCGATACCGCCTGACGTACTGCCCATCCCGGCGAACAGGGAGTATGCGACGTAAAGCGAGACCGCCAGCCAGATCTCCATCGGGATGACGAACATCACCAGGATCTTGTCGCGGGGCCAAAAATAGGCGTACGCGGTGAGCAGCCCGAAGATGGCGCCCGACGCGCCCACCATCGGCGCGGCGCTGGCGAAAATCGTCTGGAACAGGGCACCGCCGATTCCCGATATGAAATAGAGCCAAAGGAAGGAGCGAGCTTCGAGCCGCCCCTCCAGCCGCGGTCCGAAGAAGAACAGGCCGATCATATTGAAGAAAAGGTGCCCGAGGTCCGCGTGCAGGAACATGTACGTCACCACCGTCCACGGTCGGAACAGCGCGATCGGCGGGTAGAACCAGAGTTCCGTGTACAAGCCCCGACTCGACGTCGTGACGAGGAACATCACCACGTTCGCGATGAGAAGTCTCTGTACCCACGGGGTCAGTCTTGAGCGCATGTGGAAGCCCTACCCCGCCCAGACCCTGAAGTGTTTCAATGCCGTGCCCCGAACCACCGGCCGCACGCTCGACACCCTGTCATCGGCCCTCGTTCCCGTTGCCTTCATCCCCCTCGTCGTCCTCCTCGTCGTCCTCCTCCTCAGGCGCGGTCCAGAACGCCGAGTTGTCAGGCGCCTGCGCGGCCACCTCGAGCGAGTACAGCGCGGCGTTGAAGAGCACCTTGAACGTGCCGAACGGTTGACCTCGCCATTGGGGCTTCATCCCCAGCAGAATCACGCGCCCCTCGCCGTACTCGACCTCGAGCGCGGCCGCGTAGCCGTTCACGTGCTCTTCGCCGAGAAAATAGCCGGACAGAAGAGGTGATCCGTCTTCGGCGTACTTCGCGAGGACATGGCCCTCGAAGTCCTCTTCCGTCGTGAACACGGGGCTCGATCCGACGAAGACCTTCGAGCGCTCGGCCATACCGCTCATGACCGGGTGCGAGGGATCGACCCGCAATTCGACGATCGCACCGCCCACAAAGTACTCGGCCCGCGGAAGGTCACTCGTGACGTTGCGGACCGGCAGGTGAAATTCCTCGATGGCGAAGTTGCTCGACCTGTTGAGCGTCACGAGCGTCCCGCCACCGCGTACGAACGCGTCGAGCTCGCGGACTCCTTCCGCACCGATTCCGCCCGCGTAGCGCGGCGGCACGGAACCCGTGGCGAAGCCGTTGACGATCCTGTTGGCTCTCATGTCGGCGATCACGATCACGTCGTAGCGGGAGCGCAGGTCACCCGCGCGTACGTCGGCATTGTACAGGCTCGTGAAGTCGAAGTCGTAGACCTCGAAGAGCCAGCGCGTCCAACCCTCGTCCATGGACGCGCTCCAGGGGCGATAGAGCCCGATGCGCGGCTTGGCGACGCGGCCCGCCGGCCTCGAGCCGGCCACGGCCTGGAGCCTGAGGTCCTCGACGAGGGTTCGACGCTGGGCACCCGACAAGCCATCGATCAGCCAGCGCCCACTCGTTCCCGCTGCGCCGGAGTCGGCGGCCGCGAGGCCGGGTGAGAAACTCACCCTCCCGCCCATCGTCCAGGCGCGGCCGAGCGCCCTGTAGCTGTTGTTTTGCGCCGGATCGAGAATCAACGTCGACCCGCTGTCCCCCATGCGACCCGGGGGGGGGACGATCGCGCGCGCCACGGGGTGGCTGGCGAAGCCCACGTCCGGGGGCGTGTCCCACGGATCGGCGTCGCCTTCGGCGTTCCACGGCAACGGCTCGACGCTCAGCTCTTCGAGCACGCCAAGAACGTCCGCCCCGAACGGCGTGCGCGCCTCGACGACCCGCACGTCGAACAGGTAGGGCAACGTCCACCCGGACACGTCGTACGGCTGCTCAGGAGGGCCCTCGGGATAGTCACGCAGATCGGGATAGTCCTGAACCGCGAAGAGCTGACGCACGAAGTTGGCGTTCGCCTGATCCATCGGGATCACCCAGGTCCCCGCGGCGTGCGTCACGCCGTCGAAGGTGATCGCCGACGCGAGCCTCTTCACGTCGACGCCGTTGAACGCCAGGCGCCGAAGCATCTCGGCGGCGGCCACCGGATCGCGCTGGTCCTGAGCGATGAAGTAGCCGTAGGGTGGCCCTTCGCGGTACTGGGCGATGACCTGGCTGGCGGCCTGGTACCGGTTGAACAGGATGTCGTCCTTGTACTTCGCGGCGACATCGAGAACCGCCACCGAAGCCGTGAGCATGTAGGACACGGCGTCCCCGATCCTCCACCATCCGCCCTCCCAGGGCGACGCATACAAAGACTGCGGCCTCAGGCCGCGCTGGTCCTGAGGGAAGTCGTTGATCGTATAGAAGTGCGGCGTGGCGTAGCGGTACAAGCCCGTCTCGGTCAGGAACGACGCGATGTTGTGGAAGTTGTTCGCGTGGTCCATGAAGCCCGGATACCAGTTGTCGAACCCGCTCCCCATGTGGACCGCGCCCTTCTGGCCCCGCTCCTCCAACGCCTGGGCCATCGCCATGCCGATGAGGTTGACCGTGCGCCACATGAGCGGATGCACGTTCGGGCTGATCGGCTCGGCGAAGGGGGGAATCCAGATGCGCGCGGGGAACGGCGCCGTCTGGTGATGGTTGTAGATGATCTGAGGCTCCCAGAACCGGTCCACGCGCGTCACCGTGCGAGACTCGATCTGGTTGATCATGTAGCCGTCGCGGTTGTTGTCGTGCCCGACGTACTTCTGGTAGAGAAAGGGCGCAGACGCGACCTCGTACGGTGTTCCCAGATTCGAGTAGTACCAGTCCGAGATCATCGTTTGACCGTCGGGATTGATGCTGAACCAGAGCAGCACGATCACGTCGTCGAGAATCGCCGCGATCTCCGGGTCGGAGTCGCCCGTGACCAGGTCGTAGGCGAGCTGGATCGTGTGTTGGGCGTGGGCGACCTCACTCGCATGCAGGCCGCCGTCGATGTGGACGATCGCCTTGCCCTCCCGAGCCAGGGCCCAGGCGTCTTCGTCGGTCATGCCCTCAGCGGGGTAGGCGAGCCGGTGGGCGATCTCCCGATATCGCTCGGAGTTCCTGAGATTCTCCGCCGACGAGATCAGCGCCACGTACCATGGGCGACCGAAGCTGGTCGTTCCCACCTCGCGCAGCTCGATCCGGTCCGAAGCGGCCGCGAGGCGCTGAAAGTATTCGAGTGACTGCTCGTAGCTGGCCAGCTCGAAGTCGGCACCGACCGCGAAGCCGAGCACAGACTCGGGCGTGGGGATCTGAGCCGCCACCGGCGGGGCGACGAGCGCTCCGGCGACGGCGAACAGTGGGGCGTAGGTGGCGATCAGAACGCGAGCTGCGCGCATCGGGCGATCCGTGGTCGGGGGTCGAGCGGAAAAGGTCGAGAAAACTGCACGACTCCGGGTGCATGGGCCACCCCACCATCCCCACCGTCCCCAGCATCCTCCTCGTCGTCGTCCCAATCCTCATCCCAATCCTCGGCGTCATCCCAGTCCTCGTCCTCGTTCGAATCCGCCTCGTCCGCCTCTCCAGGCCGGGCGATGTCGTCCTCCTGGGCGGTCCATCGCGCGCCATCCACTTCACCATGGCGAGCCACGCCTGCGCTCACGCAAGCTGGCAGCAACTCCAGATAAACCGATTCCACGGGAAGGCCATCCTGTGCGCGAAGAGGAAGGTGGCGGACCGACAGACCCGGAACGTTCGCCAAGATAGACCCCAGCCGGCGCCGCCTCAACGAGGAGTGGACGCGCTCACGAATTCCTCCAACACTGGAATCGGGAATCGCTCCACGTACCTTTGGTGACCCCCCAGGACGTCATTCGACCCCTGACCATGAACTCCGAAACCAATCCGCTGCTCACCGGCGACTTCCGCATTCCGTTCCACCAGATCGAAGCCGCGCACGTCGAGCCGGGAATCCGGCAGGCTCTCGAGGAAGCACAGGGGGAAATCGACGCGACCGCCGCCGATCCGTCACCGCCCACGTGGGACAACACCATCGCGCGTCTCGATCGAGCGGTCGAGCGGCTTACGGAGTGCATCGAGCCGGCCGGCCACCTGATTGCGGTCGCCGAGACACTCGAGCTGCGCGAGGCCTATAACGCGGTGCTTCCAGACATGTCGACGTTCTGGTCGAGCATCGCGCTCAACGAAGCGCTCTGGCTGCGCGTGAAGGCATACGCAGGGTCCAGCGAGGCGAAGGCGCTGACAGGCATCTACCGACGTCACTGCGACAAAACCGTCCGGGACTTCGAAAGGGCCGGTGCCGACCTTCCCGCCGAGACGAAGAAGCGCCTGCAGACCCTGCAGGTCGACCTGGCCCAGCTAGAGCAGAAGTTCAGCGAGAACGTCCTCGACGCCACGGCCGCCTTCGAGTTGCTCGTGACCGAGGAAGACCGCCTCGCTGGCGTGCCGGACGCTCCGAAGCGGCGCTTTCGTGCTCGGGCCGAGGACGCGGGTTCCGAGGGATGGATTCTCACGCTCGACTACCCGTCCGTGGAGCCGATTTTCAAGTACTGCGAGGACCGCGAGCTGCGGAGAGAAATGCTCGTCGCTTACTCGATTCGTTGCCGCGAGGGTGACTTCGACAACCGGACGCTCCTGGCCAGGATTCTCCGGATTCGACACGAGGTCGCGAATATCCTCGGGTATGAGGACTTCCCCGACTACGCGCTGGACGAGCGGATGGCGGGCACCGGCGCGCGGGCCATCGAGTTCGAGTCGGACATGGTCGAGCGAACTCGACCGTTCTGGCTGCGCGACGTCACGGAAGTCACCGCGCACGCCGCCACACTCGGCATCGACGCTCTCGAGCCATGGGACGTCTCCTTCGTCACGGAGAACCTCCGCAAGAGCCGCTTCGAGATCGACG
>JADFLD010000078.1 GCA_022564535.1 Gemmatimonadota bacterium | reverse complement strand
GGAAGGAGTATGTGGCCATGGAGTTCCGCCGCTTCATCCACAGCGTCATCCTCATCCCCTGCCGCGTCACGAGGCGAGCGCGCGGTATCACGATCCGGCTCCTCGGCTACCAACCCACCCTGGACCGGTTCTTCAGCGCCTGGCGCACCATCGAGCGCACCGGCTTCGGATAGTCCACCGCGGTCTCCCATAGCCCCAGTCAGCTTACACGCTTTTAGGGGCCCGCCACGGCGCGGCCAGGCACCCCTGTGCCCTGAACTCCCAAAAACGTCCCCGTACTCCGCATTTGCGCCACCGCCACGCTGCTCAACCGACTGAAATCCACTACTCCGCAGGCTGATAAGCTGCTTTAGTGTCTGTCGCACGACCCACAGGCGTTCGTTGCACAACTCGCTTATTTTAGGGCTAGTGGAGATCACCGAAGGTTCGCCGTTCAATCGCTCACGCAATTGGTCGAAGAAGCGTAGTCGTTCGTCGTCTCCGGGATAGTCCGTCGCCGGCAAAGACAGTGTGGCGATGAACACGTTCTCCCCGTCGAAGGGGTACTCCACGTTGGCCAGGTTCGTCACGCTCTTCACCATGAGGCCAGCCGACACGAGGAGCGCGAACGAAAACGCCACTTCCACTACGACGAGTCCCCGACTCAGCCGTCCGATACTCAGCGAGGACGTGCCTCTGGAATCGTCCTTCAAGATCTCGTTCACGTCGGCCCGAGACGCTCGGAACGCGGGGATCACGCCCGATAACAGGCTTGCCCCTACGGTCAAGAACAGGACGAAGAGCAACACCGCCATGTCGAGCTCGATGGCGAACCAGAACGGCACGCCTTGCGGGGACGACATCAGAGCTCGGTTGAAGGCACTGATTCCGATCTGGGCGATGCCCAGGCCCAGCGCCCCGCCGAGCACGGCGATCGCCGAGGAGTCCACGAGAAGCTGGAATACGACGCGCGCTCGGCTCGCCCCGAGCGCGGTCTTGACGGCGACCTCCTTGCTCCGCAGTGTCGCCCGAGCCAGCAGCAGATTCGCCACGTTCGCGCACGCGATCAGGAGCACCAGGGAGACGGCGGCGAGCATCGTGTACATGAGGCTCGGAATCTGATAACCGATCAACTCCTGCACGTACGGCCCAATGACGACCGTCATGCCTTCGTTGGTATCAGGATGTTCGACCGCTAGCTGCTCCATGATTCGGCGGAGGTCGCTTTGGGCCTGTGCCTCGGATACCCCGTCCGAGAGGCGTCCAAAGGCGAGGATGGACGGACCCGAGCCCCTCTCCGAAGAGAGGTCACTCGCGGGTAACGGCCTCCAAAGTTGTTGATTGAAAGGGAACTCGAAGCCGTCTGGCATGATGCCGATGATCTGCGTGGGCCGGCCATCGAGGCGGACGGTGCTCCCGAGTACGGTTCTCGCTCCGTTGAATCGATCCTGCCAGAATCGGTACCCGATGAGGGCCACAGATTGGGCGCCGGGGAGGTCGTCCCCCTCCGCGAATTCCCGGCCCAGTACCGGTGCGGTCCTCAGCAGACGGAAGGTGTTGGTCGTGACGTTCGCTCCGCTGACGAAGTCGGGTGGCCCGTCTCCGGAGGCGAGGTTGAACGTGGTGATCTCGTAGGCGGCGAGTCCCTCGAAGGTGGTTTGGCGGTCGCGCAGATCCGTGTAGTCGTGGATCCGGGTCACCAGACGACCCTGGCCCTCGGACGGATTGATGCGGTTGAGTGCCATGAGCTCGTGCGGATCCTCGACGGGAAGGCCCTTGAGAATCACGCCGTTCACGATGCTGAACATGCCCGTCGTCAGGCCAATGCCTAGACCGAGAGCGAGGATCGCAATGAGCGCCGGCCCGGGCCTCCGAATCAAGCCACGGAAAGCGAGCTGAATGTCCTTCAAAAGGTGATCAAACACGTGTAATTGCCTCTCGTTCGATGATCTGTGCGGTTGGGGCAGGACCGACAGCGAGTGCCACCAGGTCCGAGGAACGGTTTTGAAAAAGTCCAGGACGATGCGGAACCAGAACGCCCCGGTCTCTCTCGGTATCCGATACCGCGCCCGCGACGCGTCGAACTCCGCGAGCATCTCCACTCCGAAGCGGTTCCGGAACCACGACGGGTAGAGGAGCAACAGCAGACGGAAGAAGGATCGGCCCAGCATGGATCAGACGATGCGTCGGAGACGCGCGTAGTCGACGATTCGTTCCAAGGTCGCTGTCTCACGTGCGAGCACCTCGCGCCCGGACGACGTGAGACCGTAAAACCGTCGGCGTTCGTCGGTCTCACCCTCGGGCGAATCGACTTCTTCGATCAGCCCGACGTCCGCCAGGCGCCCGAGCGACCAATAGAGGGATCCTGGTCCGAGCGTCACCGAGCCCCCCGATCGCTCCTCCACGTCCCGGGCCATCGCGTGGCCGTGACGACTCCCCTCGGTAAGGGCGAGCATGAGGAAGAAGAACGCCGGCGTCATTCTTATCGGCGACTTGTGATCATCCACGTGCGATCCTCCGGAGATTTGTCTTGGTTTCTGTAGTAGTCTACGGGTGCATGAGGCGGGAAGTTTCCTGAGGGTAGAGTTTTCGCAAACGTGGCCAACCTGTTACATGTCAGGCGGGTGGGGTCGGTGGCGTCGCACGTCTTCAGGAGGAGTGCTTTGAAGCGCACAACGAGATCGATCGTCATGTGTGTGGTCGCGGCGGCCGGCCTGGCGAGTACCGCCCGAGCTCAGGACGTCCGACGCTTCGTTCGATACGAACAGGGATCGACCATCGCATGGGGTGAACTGGTCGGCGAGACGGTCCACCGGCTTTCCGACGCACCCTACCTGGGAGGAGAGAGGACCGGCCAGAGCGTCGCCCTGTCCGCTGTCACCATGAAGGCGCCGGTCGATCCCAAGCAGATCTTCATGACGGCGTTCAATTTCCGGAGCCACATCTCCGGTGAGCCCGCCGAGTATCCCGGACTCTTCCTGGTGCCACCGTCCTCGATCATCGGGCACGAGGAGGACATCGTGCGCCCGGCCGAGTCCCGGAACCTCCACTACGAGGCGGAGATGGTCCTCGTCGTGGGGCGTGAAGCCACGAACGTGTCGCTCGAAGACGCTCCGAACTACGTCTTCGGCGTCGCCGCGGGGAACGACGTGAGCGAGCGGAGCTGGCAGGGCGGCGACATCCAGTGGACCCGCGCCAAGGGGAGCCGAACTTTCAACGCGGTGGGCCCCCATCTGGTCACCGGCCTCGACTACGGGAATCTGGAGATCGAAGGTCGCCACAACGGCGAGGCGGTCCAGGGCGAGAACACGTCAGACCTGATCTTCAGCCTCGACTACATGCTCCACTACATCTCCCAGTATTTCACGCTCTACCCGGGGGACCTGATCTGTACCGGCACCATGGGTCGGACCCGCCGGATGGAGCCGGGGGACACCTACGAGGTGGAGATCGAGGGAATCGGCATTCTCAGGAACAGGGTCGTGCAGGGGAGGTAGGTCCGGATACCGGTGAAGCTCAGCGCCGAGAGGTAGAGGTAGCCGTGTCGCCTCGTTGGGGCTCGGCCCGTTCCGCCCGACTCCTCTTGGGCAGCGCCGGGACCAGCGTTGCGCCCCTTCCCCATCCGCGGACGTCGACGACACGTGAGCGCGTCGCCGTCTGGCCGCTGACCTCGTCTTTGACGGTGATGGTGAAGCGGTAGCGTCCCTTGGGGAGGGCCGACTCTACGCGACGGAGCTCCCCGAATGAGTCGTCCGCGAGCGCCTTCGACTCGCCGGCGAAGAGTATGCGGACCACGTGGCCTTCGCCGTCGTCTTCATCGACGGGCGCGATGGCGATCTCGGTCTCGTAGGGTGTGCCCGCCGGGAGGTTGTAGACCTCGTAATAGATGTCGAAGGAGCTTTCCGGGAACTGGCTCGTGGGCAGCAGTGCGATCGTGATCCCGCGTCGCGTCCAGCCGATACTCGCGTTGGGCAGCCCGAACGCGATATCGCTGATCATCAGTTCGGTGCCGCTGTAGTCGGGGATGGGGAAGGGGGAGTCGTAGAGTTGGCCTACTCCGGGCCGGGAGGCGTCGGTCACGATCACGCGTTGCAGCGTGGTCCTCGAGGGTGGCGCCAGAACCTCGACGACCGTGTGCAGAAGGTGCTGCCGGGCCAGTGGACGCGGCATGCTGGCGAACACGGAGTCCACGGTGACGACCACGGAGTGTCGCACGGTGTCGGCGAGCACGAACCTTACGTCGAAGCGATATCGGACTCCGTTGTCCACCCTCTCCCGCCGAAGTCCCCTCACTGGCACGGCGATCGCTGCGACGACGGTGGTGCTATCCCCCTCGCCACGGAAGGTGTGCAGACCATAAAAGAACGGAAGCGCCCCCGGCACCGGATCCGTGCCGGAATCGGGTTCGGTCCCCGGCAGCGTTGCCGCCAGAATGCAGAAGATCGATACGAGGCCCCGAAGCATTATCACGATGACTGTGCCATGTTCGTCTTCTCACCCCTCCACGATTATCGGGCGGCTCGTCACTACTGGTGTACGGCCTGAGAGCTCGAGTCGCAAGTGGAGCGTGTACTCGCCCGGCTCGAGATCGGGCAGTTGCAACTCCACGGAACGGAACACGGACTGAACACGGTCGGGGCCTGTATCGTCGAACGTGATGTCCACGGCTTGCTCAGGTTCGATCACACCGAGGAATTCCCCCACACGCGTGAGGAAGCCCGGTCGGCCCCGGCTGAACCCGATGGTGACGCGGACCGGTTCCAGAATCCGCAGCCCGTAGACTTCCCAGACGACGGCGAACCGTTCGCCTGGCCTTAGGCGCACGCCGGGTCGCACGTACGGTATGGCCTCATCGAGGGACTCCGGAAGGGGGGCTCCCTCCTTCAGGATCATGAGGTCGGACACGTCGACCAACCCCGGCGTCAGCGGAAGCTGGACCACGCCCTGCCGCGCGCGCCACGCCTGCCTGCTTTCCATGTACACGACCTCGAGGCTGCTCACGTATCGGCTGGGCCGAGCCACGATGGTCAGAACGCCCTCCGGGTCGCTGCCCCGTACGTACAGGGGATCCCCTCCGTCCTCCGGAATCAGGAAAAGCGCGGCCAACGCGGGGCCCTCGATGCCGCCGTCGGGCCCCCAAGCCGAGATCACGCGTCCGTCGGCTTCGGGGTCGGGAACCGTAGGTCTGTACGCACCCACGACCAGCATTCGGTCGCCTCGCCGGAAACGGCCGACCTGTGTCTCCAGCCCTCGCATGTCGGGGGCGTAGGGTGGGGCGTACCACGTTCTCGCCTCTCGGGGCGCCGTGATCCAGCTTTCCGGAGGAATGTCCGAAGGTGACTCCAGGAAGTCCTCGGGGAAGAGGTAGCCCCTACTCTTCGGATGGTGATGCCCCACCATCCGGCGGGTGTCGAGGCTCCCGCCACCCAGGCCTCTCGCCGGGTTGTGGGTACGGCTGTATCCGGTGTTCCTTCCGTACCGAATCAGTGTCTCTTCCATGTCGGCGTCCCACTCCAATGACAGCGGGTCGGCGGCATCCTCTCGGTTCTTCGCCAGGACCCACCGCGCGAAATGGTCCGTCAGGCGATCGTTGCCCTCGAGGAGGAAGAGCGGATCCGACAGGCGCCAGAAGAGCTCCCACTGCTGCTCACGGACCACCGGCGAAGCGCGGTTGAACGCTTCCTCGGCACCCGGGGTGAAGATGTAGAGGGGCGTCGTCCACGCCTCTCTCTCTGCCGCGGGCATCGTGGCGAGGGCCTCACGGAAAGAGGCTTCCGCCTCGACGTACCGTGTCCACACATGGAGGACGTATCCGTGCAGCGCGGAGCACCACCACGTTACCTGGATCCCGCACGCGGTCGCGACGCGGTCCGCCTCCCCCATGTTTCGACTCTCGACGAGGTAGTGGACCAGTTGCCCGAGAACCCAGCGGTCGCTGACCTGTTCCATGGCGTCGAAGAGAAATCGGATCAATTCGACACGCGCTTGTCCGACCTCGCGAAGCTCGGCTGGAAAGTCCTCCTCCTCCTCACCGCCGAACCAGATGCAGATGCGGCCGATGCGCTCGTCGCAGTACCCACCGCGCCGCTCTTGCTCGACGGGTGTGCGACTCTCACGATAGCGCTCGAAGTCCCGCTGAAGCTCATGCATGTCTTCGAGAATTTCAGTGGAGTCGCCGGACGCGGATTGGGAGAGAACGCTCGCCGGGCCGAGCAGGAGCGCGAGAACCGTTCCCCCTACCGCGAAGCCTCGGGTATGGAAGGGTCGAGTGGCGGTTCGCATGGGGTCGCTGGGTGGAGGTATCGTCGCGGTCCGGACACCTGCTATGACGTTGGGTACACCGAAAATTGCACGCGCGGTCCTGTCGGCTCGTCGGGTTTGCAGCTGTCGGTGCCAGATCGGTGACCAGCGGGCCCACGCCGGCTGGCGCTGATCGCCGACCGGCCCGAGTTTGGGAAGGATGCCGGCAGCCAATCCGGCGTCCATTCCTGACAGCTTCCTCCGAGCGCTTGTTCGGGCACTGTGGCGCACATCGAGGCCGACATGAACAGCTTCGTCCGTAAGCTCCGCGGTTTGCTCGGCGTTGGCCTCACCTGGGGAGCGCTTTGGTCGGTGATCGGTGCCGGGGTCGGGATCGTGATCGGAATCGTTTCACCCGAAGTGTGGGGATGGACGAATCCGATCGTCGAATGGGCTTTCGGCATGGGCCTGTATGGGCTCGTGTCTGGAGTCGGCTTCGGTAGCCTTCTCGCACTCCGGGAAGGCCACAAGACGATCCTGGATCTTTCGCTTCGCCGAAGCGTGATCTGGGGCGTCCTTGGGGCCGCCGCTGTACCGATCGTGTTCGGTGCGCTGGGCGCATTCGAAGCAGGGACGACGACGGCCGACGTCCTGGGCGCGATCCTCATGACGGGAGTATTGGGAGGGACGTTCGCCCCCGCCTCGATCGCGATCGCACGGAGAGCTGAACTCAGCGCCGTGGAGGAAGGGAAGCTCTTGAAGTCGTAGCGCACACGTGCATCGGCGGATAGTGTCCGAGGCGCCGACCCCCATCCCACCGTGCAGGAAACCGTGATGACTACGAATGGCCGAGACGTGGCGAAATCAGTGGCCGTCGTCTTGCTCGCTGCACTGGCGACACCGCTCGCTTCTCAGGACGTGGGACGGGGCCCCGTGGGACCTAGCCCTTACGAAATCGTCTCCGGATGGCACAAGCCGTTCGCCGAGCATGGTTACGCGTTCGGTGGGAACTCCGGCGTGTTCGCGGAATCGCCGGACCGCATCTTCATCGCCCAGCGCGGGGAGACTCGCCTCCCCTCGCCGATCCCGTCGGAATTCGCCGGACACGCGGGTTCCATCGGGATCAACGTCCTGCGTGCCACGGACCGCCGTGTCTGGCGCAACTGCCTCTACACGCTGGATGGCGACGGGAACGTCATCGAAGCATGGAACCAGTGGGATCACTTGTGTGAAGGCTCGGACGGGCCTGGGCCCCACAGAGTCCGCATTAGTCCCTACGACCCTGAGCACCGCGTATGGGTCGTGAACGAGACGTTCCATCAGATCTACGTCTTCTCCAATGATGGTAGCGAGCTCCTCATGACCCTGGGTGAGAAGGGCGTTCCGGGAGACGACGAGACTCACTTCGGTCGTCCACAGGACGTGGCGTTCTTGCCGGACGGCAGGATCCTGGTTGCCGACGGTCTCGACAATCATCGCGTGATCATTT
>JADFLD010000077.1 GCA_022564535.1 Gemmatimonadota bacterium | reverse complement strand
CGTCTCGCGGCATCGATTGGCGTCAGCCCGATTGTCGTCGGACTCACGGTGGTGTCTTTCGGCACGTCGGCTCCGGAGCTCGTGGTCTGCACCGTCGCTGCCCTCGGTGGCAATCCGGATCTCGCGATCGGAAACGTGATGGGCTCGAACCTCGCGAACATCGGACTGATTCTCGGGCTGACCGCGATCGTCCGACCGCTCAAAGTGCACTCTCGTGTCGTCGCGCGTGAGATGCCGCTCATGCTCGTCATTACGATCGTACTCTACGCTCTGCTTTGGGACATGCGGTTGAGCAGGGCGGACGGGGTCATTCTTCTGCTCGCGTTCGCCGCGTATCTCGTCTTCGTCTTTCAGTCGGTCGGCGATGAGGCGCCCGAGATCCTCGATGAATACGAGGGGTTCCTGAAGACGTCCGCGAGGCCAGGGCTGAAGGCGTATCTTCCCGACATCGGGTGGGTGCTCGCGGGCTCCGCGTGTCTCGTCCTAGGCGGCTATTGCATCGTGGAGGGGGCGGTTCAGGTGGCGTCTTCGCTGGGGCTGTCGCAGGTCGCCATCGGGCTCACCGTTGTCGCCGTAGGCACCTCGCTTCCCGAGTTGGCGACGTCACTCGTAGCGGCGGCGCGCAACGAGTCCGACATCGCCGTAGGAAACGTCATCGGATCGAATATCTTCAACGTCTCCGCCATTCTCGGGACTACGGCTGTCCTGGCGCCCATACCGATTCCGCGGACCATTCTCTTCGCAGAGCTGCCGGCGGTTCTCTTCATGTCGGCCCTTATCTTTCCCCTGCTCTGGAGCGGATGGCAACTTCGCCGATTCGAGGGTGTCATTCTTCTCGCCGCGTACGTCGGAGTCGGCATCTTCTTGTTCTGACTGCTTGAGATAGTGGGGTAGGCGTCTGTGGCCCCGGTGGGTAACTTTCGAGTCCTTTAGCAAAACCGTTCGTGGAGCCATTCGCACATGTTGTCGATCGACCTCACCGGTAAGCGTGCGTTCGTAGCGGGAATCGCGGATGACAAGGGATACGGATGGGCCATCGCTCGAGCGCTTGCCCAGGCCGGAGCTTCGATTTGTGTAGGCACCTGGCCTCCCGTGCTTCGCATCTTCACGCGGGGTCTCGAGCGCGGGAAGCTCAACCGAACGCTTCCAGACGGTGGCGAGCTCGAATTCGAGCGGAAGTACGCCTTCGATGCCGTCTTCGACGATGCCGATGCCGTGCCGGAGGCGGTGCGTACGGACAGGAGGTACATCGAGCTGACGGGCTACACGATTCAAGAGGTCGCCGACCAGATGCGGGATGACTTCGGTGCGCCGTGTCTGGATATCGTGGTACACTCGCTCGCCAACGGTCCGGAGGTGCAACGCGCCCTCCTCGACACGAGTCGTGAAGGATACCTGGCCGCCGTGAGTGCGAGCGCGTACTCCATGGTGAGCATGGTCCAGCGCTTCGGTCCGCTCATGAGACCGGGCGGGGCGTTCGTGTCGCTCTCGTATCTCGCCGCCGAACGCGTCATTCCCGGATACGGTGGAGGAATGAGTTCGGCCAAGTCGGCGCTCGAGGGTGACACGCGGACCCTAGCCTTCGAGGCAGGTCGCCGGTATGGCCTTCGTGTGAACACGATCAGCGCCGGCCCGCTCGCGAGCCGTGCCGCGAAGGCCGTGGGCACCATCGACAAGATGGTCGACTACTATCGCGAGAATTCACCCCTTCCCGAAGCGATCACCGCAGAGGAGGTCGCGTCTGTGGCCGCCTTCTTGTGCTCGCCGCTCGCCTCGGGAATCACGGGCGAGACGCTGCATGTCGACAAGGGGTATAACACCATGGGCATGCCGGCGGAGCCCAATCTCCTGTCGAATTAGCAGACGAGGATCGAGAGCTTTCCGCCCGCGAAGGAGGGGCCGTGGGGCCAGGTAGTCCGCCGTTCGGATCGCAGCTTCCCGACCTTCGCGTGCGGCCTCCGGGCCCCGCCTCGCGAAGTTTGGCCGAGCGCTTGCGGCGGGTCGAGTCTCGCAACGTCACGCATGTGACCGACGCATGGCCGATTTTCTGGGATGAGGCTGCGGGCACCAACGTGCGCGACGCCGACGGAAACGTCTTCATCGATCTCACCGCCGCGTTCGGCGTCGCCCTCTTCGGGCACACGAGTTCAACCGTGCGGTCGGCGATCGCTACTCAAGGCGAGCGCCTGATCCATGGCATGGGCGACGTCCATCCGCCTACGAAGAAGCTCGAGCTGCTGGAGCGACTCTGCGCCCTCGGTCCCTGGCCGGATACCAGGGTCGTGCTGTCGTCGACCGGCTCAGAGGCGGTCGAGACCGCCCTCAAGACCGCCCAGCTTGCGACGGGCCGGCCGGGAATTCTCGCCTTCGAAGGCGGCTACCACGGCCTGACGCTCGGAGCGCTCGCCGTCACGGAACGGCCCCACTTCCGTGCGCGGTTCTCAGAGAGGGTGTACGAGGGGGTGGCGTTCGCGCCGTTCCCCGACCCGATCCGTGATGGCTCCGACGCGGCGGCGTCGGCGCTCGAAGCGGTTCGCGCGCTGCTGGCTCGAGGCGCGCCGAACGGTGATCCGATCGGAGCCGTGATCGTGGAGCCCGTACAAGCCCGGGGTGGCGCCCGTGTCCCTCCCGCGGGCTTCATGGCCGCCTTGTCCGAGCTCGCGCGCGCGGCCGACGCGCTGGTGATCGCCGACGAAATTATGACGGGCCTGGGTCGTTGCGGGGAGACGCTCGCGTCGACGTCCGTGGGGCTCGACCCGGACATCGTCTGCCTCGGCAAAGCACTCGGCGGAGGCCTCCCTCTGTCGGCGTGTCTCGCCTCGGCCGGAGTCATGGACGCTTGGCCTGCGAGCGAAGGGGAAGCGATCCACACGAGCACGTTTCTCGGGCACCCTCTGGCGTGTGCGGTCGCCATCGGCGTGCTCGACTCGCTCCAGGCCGAAGCGCTCCCCGCTCGTGCGGACGCCGAAGGAGCGAGGCTGCTCGCGGCGATGACCGAGCGCCTCGGCGGCCTCCCGGGCGTCGTGGACGTCAGGGGCTTGGGTCTGCTTCTCGGCATCGAGTTCGGTGGAGCGGATGGACGGAGGATCGGCGCCGGCGTGAGCGTCGCCGAGTCGGCCCTCCTCCATGGCCTCATCGTGCTCCCGGCCGGGGACGACGGACATGTACTCGAGCTCACGCCGCCCATGGGGCTGACGGAGGACCAGGTCCGCTACACAGTCGAGCACCTGGCGACGGTGATCGAGGCGGCGTTGTGAGAAGAGGGTCGGGTGGCCTGATCGCCTCGCTCGTGCTCGTAGGAGCGCTGGTCGTCCTGTTCGTCCACGCGCCAGCGTCAGCGCGTCCCGTTGTTGTCGGTGCGGCGGCTGTCCCTCGACACTCGCCTGGCGATGTGCCGGTCCTCCTCGTTCCGGGCTGGCTGGACACGGCCCGGGACCTGGCGGCGCTGCGAATACGTCTGCTCGGGTCCGGTTGGCCGCTTTCCTACGTCGAGGCCATCACGTTTTCCGACCCCGCAGGCAGCAACCGCGATCACGCGGAAGAGCTGGCCGTGGCGGTCGATGCGCTGATTGCGCGGACCGGGGCGGACACGATCGACATCGTCGCGCACTCCATGGGAGGCCTTGCGACGCGATGGTACTTGAGAGGCCACCCCGACGCTCCGGTCCGCCGCATCGCATTCATCGGCTCTCCGCATCGGGGCACCCTGTCCGCCCATCTGGCGTGGGGCGGGGGCAGGGCGGAGATGATGCCGGGCAGCGCGTTTCTGGACACGTTGAACGCGGAGCATCCTGCGCCGGTGGGCGTGGACGCGATCACGGTCCGGACCATCGTCGACACGCACATCGTTCCGGGAGAGAGCGCGACTCTGCCTGGCGTTCCCGACTTCGAGCTCTGCTGCCCCACGCACGCCGGACTCCTGCGCCATCAGGGCGTGTTCGATGTCGTCCGAGCATTCCTCGCGGACGGTCGCGTCGGTGGACGCGACACGCGGGCACCATCATGACCGAGGAACCCATGTGGTCGGGCGTCTTCTTCGATCTGGACGGAACGTTGGCGGACACCATCGACCTGATTCTGCTCAGCTTTCGTCATACCATGGAAACTCACCTCGGCGAGGTGCCGGCGGAGTCGCGTTTCCTCGAGACGATCGGCATGCCTTTGCCCGTTCAGCTCCGCGACTTCGCGCGAACCGAGGAGGAGCGCCTCGCGATGCTCGAGACGTACGTGAGCTTCCAGCGTACCCGGCACGATGAGATGGTCGGTGCGTTTCCCGGGGCCCTCTCGGTGCTGTCCGAGCTGAGGGCCCGCGGTACGCTACTCGCCGTCGTGACGAGCAAAGGGAGCGCGATTGCGGCTAGGACGATGAAAGCGTGCGGCCTTCAGGACCGGTTCGATGTCGTGGTCTGCGGGGATGAGGTCGAGCGCGGAAAGCCCGATCCAGAGCCGGTTCTGCGCGCTCTGGCCTCGCTCGGGTTGGACGGTCGAGCCGAGGAAGTGCTCTTCGTGGGTGACTCGCCACACGATCTGACTGCGGGCAGGGCGGCGGGCACGCGGACCGCTGCCGTGGGGTGGGGTCCCATCGATCGCCGGGTGCTCGAAGCCGAGTCGCCGGACTTTTTTTTAGATCGGATGGAGGACGTACTGCGGACCGCCCCGGTCAGTGAGCCGTAGCAGCCTGAGCGGACCGCGATCAGCGGCTGCTAGTGGTGGCTCCCGAACGACGTCGCGAAGTCGATCTGCTCGGCCAGGCCGAGATCCTTCTCCGTGATGCCGCCCGCGTCGCGCGTGCTCAGGGACAGCGTTACGGTGGCGTTGTGCACTTCGATATCGGGGAGGTGCTTGTGGCTGTCGGCGAGCGTGGCTACTCGATTCACGAACACGATGGAGTCACGGAAGTTCGTAAAGTTGAAATCCTTGGTCAGCCTGTTCGCGCGCCGCTTCCAGCCGCGGCGTCCGTTGAGCCACCCCCGAACCGACTCCGTGTTGAGCTTCGTCCCCATTTCCGCCACCGGCATCGCCCAACTCCGTGTTTGAAACCCATTTACGCTAGCAGACGGCATGTGCTTCCCGCCCGCTGAAAACGCTCGACCTATTTCTTAAGACTCTCACGTATCGAAAAGCGTTGAGGGGTTGAGCTTCCGCAGGCGCTTGGGTAAAATTTGTGCCCTCCGTAAAATCGGGGGGCCGACGATGCCCCCATCGTCTAGTGGCCTAGGATATCGCCCTCTCACGGCGGAGACCGGGGTTCGAGTCCCCGTGGGGGTATAGCAGACACGTGGAGAGGTCCGGACCGTGGGTCCGGGCCTCGAGTGCCTGAAGCGGTCGCTTAGCTCAGCTGGTAGAGCGCTACGTTCACATCGTAGATGTCGCAGGTTCGAGTCCTGCAGCGACCATGGAGAGCGGAGGGCCGGGGCGCGGGTGTGACGGGGATCCCCTGATACGGCTAGATTGGGGCTCGTCCATCGACCAGCCCGAGTCGACGCTTAAGTAATGAGCAACACCACGAAGGCGCCCGTCGAGTTCACGGACCTCGCAAGAGAGACCGTCCTCGGATTCTTGGAGGGTGACCCCGACACGGAGCTCGCGCTGCGCATCCATGTCGCGAGCCCCAGTCCGCTCGATCCCCGCTACGAAATCACGCTGATCGAGTACAACGAGCGGTGCGAAGAGGACGTGGTGTTCGACGACCCCGGGTTCATGGTCGTGATGGACCCCGAGAGTGTGAAGATTCTCGACGGTGCCCGCATTGATTGGGTCGAGACGTTGATGGAGAGCGGGTTCAAGGTGGAGAACCCGAACCTGGTGCCGATCGGCGCCAAGCCGTTGGAGGGTCCCCTCGCCGACCGGGTCAAGCAGGTAATCGACCAATACGTGAACCCTGGAGTGGCCCAGCATGGTGGGACCGTGACGTTGGTCGACGTGAGGGACAACATCGTCTACCTGCAGATGGGTGGGGGCTGCCAGGGTTGCGGCATGGCGTCCGTAACTCTGAGCCAGGGGATCGAGAAAATCCTCATGGAAAAGGTTCCGGAAATCGTCGGCATCCAGGACGTAACGAACCATTCGGAGGGCGACAGCCCCTACTTCGCCGCCGAGAAGTAGCGTCACTCCAGCGGCGGACCATTCTTGCCCCGGGTCCTCCTCCTCTTCGCCCGAACCAGCTATAGAGCCGAGGCTTTTCTCCTAGCGGCGCGCCGCCTCGGCGTGATCGTGACCGTGGGTTCGAATCATAGGCAGGTGCTGGCCGATCTGGCTCCAGGCGGTACGCTCACGGTTGGGGTCCAAGACGTCGAGCGATCCACGGCCACCATCGTGCGCTTCGCCTCGGAGTATCCCTTGGCGGCGATCGTGGCGGCGGAGGACGGGTTCACGCCGTTGGCGGCAGCGGCGTCCGAGGCTCTTGGCCTGAGACATCATCCACTCGAGGCGGTCCGGCGGGCCCGGGACAAGGCTCTCATGCGGAGGCGTCTCTCGGCGGAGGGGGTCTCGGCACCTTGGTTCCACGTGGCCTCACTCCAAGACGATCCGGTCGGCGTGGCGTCGAAGACAGTTTTCCCCTGCGTTCTCAAGCCGCTTTCGCTCTCGGCCAGCCGTGGCGTGATCCGGGCTGATACGCCCCAGGAGTTCGTCCGTGCCTGGCATCGGATTCGGGACATTCTCGGGGACAGCGGCGTCGCCGGGCGAAGCGAAGGCGAGGCGTCCGAGATTCTGATCGAGGCCTACCTGCCAGGACGCGAAGTCGCCGTGGAAGGGATCGTCGTCGGGGGTGAGCTCCTCCCCCTGGCCATCCTCGACAAACCGGACCCCATGGAGGGGCCGTTCTTCGAGGAGACCATACTCGTCACTCCTTCGCGCCTCCCGCGCAGGGTTCAGGACGACATCGTGTCCTTCGTGCGGCGCTGCGTCGCCCATCTGGGGCTCTCTGACGGTCCCATTCATGCGGAGTTGCGTGTGGAAGGCGACCAGGTCTCGCTACTCGAGATCGCCCCGCGTTCAATTGGGGGTCGGTGCTCCGCGATCCTCCGGTTCGAGCCCCAAGCGGCCTTGGAGGAGCTCATACTGCGTCATGCGCTGGGCATGCCGCTGCACGGTTTCGTTCGAGAGACCGGGGCGGCTGGCGTCATGATGCTGCCGATACCCCGGGCCGGCGTCCTACGCCATGTCGGCGGGTTGGAGGCCGCGCTGGAAGTGCCGGGCATCGAGGGCCTCGAAATCACGATCCCGTTAGGCCAGATCGTGGTCCCTCTGCCTGAAGGCAATCGGTACTTGGGGTTCCTTTTTGCCCGGGCGGAGACGCCCAATCAGGTTGAGGCCGCGCTCCGGGACGCACACGCCCGAATGGAGGTGGAGATCGAACCGGAGTGACGAGGCGAAACATGGAGGGCGCGGCGCGAGCGGTCAGTCCTCGAGCTCCGACTCGTCGCCCCTGAGGCGATCCGTAGCGAACGCGAGAGGCAAGGCCTCGACCCGGCCGGGCCAGCCATCGGGGTTTTCGGCCACCTCCTGCCGAACCGCGACGCAGTGGGCACGCAGTTCGGCGACGTCGAGCCCGAGGTAGGCGGAGGGATAGGGCTCCAGACGCGCCAAGGTCTTCGCGAGCTGAGCCCGCACACCGTGCGCGTTCCTCCGCTCCCAGTGAACCCATGCGCTGGCATAGAGGATCAGACCCTGGTAGAAATCGCTCCCGCTCTCACGCCACGCCGCCTCGAGGGCCTCGGGGCGGTCC
>JADFLD010000076.1 GCA_022564535.1 Gemmatimonadota bacterium | reverse complement strand
GACATCGACTTCGTGGCGGTCAACGACCTGACGGACGCGGCGACACTCGCGCACCTGCTCCGGTATGACTCGGTCCATGGGCGGTATCCCGGGACGATCGAGGTGTCGGAGAATGGACTCCTCGTCGATGGCGACGAGATCAGCGTTCTCAGCCAGCGTGACCCGGGGGAACTGCCCTGGCGCGATCTCGGTGTGGATATCGTCATCGAGGCTACGGGGTTCTTTCTAGATCATGCTTCGGCGTCGAAGCACCTCGAGGCAGGAGCGAAAAAGGTCATCATATCGGCGCCCGCCAAGAACGAGGACGTCACCATCGTGCTCGGCGTGAACCAGGATGCGTACGAGCCGGAGAACCACCACATCATCTCCAATGCGAGCTGCACCACGAACTGCCTCGCACCGGTCGTGAAGGTCCTGAGCGACTCGTTCGGTTTCCGCCACGGGCTCATGACCACGATTCACTCGTACACGAACGACCAGCGAATCCTCGATCTGCCGCACAAGGACCTCCGCCGCGCTCGTGCCGCCGCCGTGTCGATGATCCCTACGACCACGGGTGCCGCCAGGGCGACCGGCCTCGTATTTCCAGAGGTCGCTGGCCGGATCGACGGGATGTCCATCCGTGTACCGACTGCGGACGTCTCCATTATCGACCTCGTGGCGGAGCTGGAGCAGGACGTCACGGCCGAAGAGGTGAACGCGGCGTTCCGGGCCGCGTCCGAGGGTCCGATGAGCGGGATCATGGGCGTGTCCGACGAGCCGCTGGTGTCGGTGGACTACACGGGCGACCCCCGCAGCTCGGTCATCGACGCGCTCTCCACGAGCGTTATGGACGGTCGAATGGTGAAGGTGCTCTCCTGGTACGACAACGAGTGGGGCTACTCGTCCCGGGTCGTCGACCTCGTGCGTTATGTGGGGGAACGACTCTAAGGTGTTGGAGGAAGCGGGTGAGGATGTAAGCCTTCAGGGGATCCGACGTACCGCAAGGTGATGCGAATCGAGCAAGAAGTGCCGCACATAGCGACCGTGAAGAGACGCCCCCACACCCAGGCCCCCCTTCCGCGGGACTTCGGGGCATGGTACGTCGAACATCAAAGCGCGGTCTACCGTTATGTACGGTTCCGGGTTGCGACCCGTGAGACGGCGGAAGACGTGACCTCCATCGTCTTTATGAAGGCGCTGCGGTCTTTCGACCGGTACGACTCGGGTCGTGCGTCTCCCCGCACTTGGCTACTCAGGATCGCCCGCAACGCGGTCACCGACCATCTGCGGTCGTTGCAGCGGCGGGGCTCACTTCATGTCTCGCTCGACCGCATCCCCGACCTCGTCGCCGACGTGCCTTCGCAGGAGGAACGGGTCATCAAGCAGGAGAGGATTCAGCGCCTGCTGAATGGGAGCCGGAGGCTTCGCAGCGCGGACCAGGAGATCCTGAGCCTCAGGTACGGCACGGGACTCGACAACGCCGAGATCGCGGAGCACCTGAACGTGAGCAACAACGCGGTCGCCGTACGGCTCCACCGGGCCTTGAAGAGACTCAAGGCATCGATGGAAGAAGAGGCGGCCTCGCGTTCGATAGAAGACCGATGACCGAGAGATTCGATATCGGGGACATGGAATTGCCCGACGACCTGAGGGCGCTGGACGAAGAGTTGTCCTCCATCACCTACGAGGAGCGTGCGTCGTTCGGCCCCGAGCTGAGGGCCGAGTTGGCGAGCGCGTGGGCCGAAGAGCCCCCACGCGGGCGGTTCGCTGTCCGGCGCCACTTGGCCGCGGCCGCGCTCGCGGGACTGCTCGTCGTTGGCGCATCCGTGCCATCGGCGCGGGCGTCCTTCGTGCGCTTGATCCGTGCCTTCGGCAGCGAAACGATCGAGGTCGTGGCTCCTTCGGTGGGGCCCGTGCGGACCGAGCCGTCGATGGAAGGGGAGTCGGAGGCGGCTCCGCCTACCGAGGAGCCGGCCGTCGTGGTTTCGGAGCCCGAGCCCGAAAGGATTCTGGACGTCGTGAGCGAGCCCGTGATCGCCCTTCCACAGATGATGGACCGGGAGAGGGCGGAGCGACTCCTTCAGGACGCGTACCCGATGTATCTGCAAAGGCGTGGAGTCGGTGGCACGGTGTGGTTGCGCCTCTGGGTCGAGGATACCGGCATCGTGGGCTTCCCGAGTGTCTTGCGTGCGTCGGGCGTCCCGGCGCTCGACCGGGTCGCCGCCGATGTCGCTTCGGACTTCACGTTTTCTCCGGCGCTCCAGGATGGACGCCGGATGGGGACGTGGATCGAGTTTCCGGTCGTCTTCGAACCCGACCCTTCGCAGATCGAGCGGGTCCTGAATCCGGTGGTCGATCCCTTCAGTCTCCCGACGATCGACCGCAGCGAGTGGTGGGAGTTGAGGGAACCGCTCGACCTGGCGGCTCTGCCTGCGGTGAATGCCCCGGCTGGAGAGAAAGACGAGGCGCGTATGGCGGCGGAGCGGAGTCTGGCGGCGGCTCTCCAGGACCCGGCGCTCATCGACGAGCTCGGCCCGCTGGAGGCGATTCTCACGGGAGAGGCCCCGCAGGGCATGGCGCCGACACGGTGGCGGGCCACCGTGGGATCCGCACTCGAGTATTCGAGGGACCAGGGGATGGAGAACCCCGCGTCCCTTCTCTCGTTGGGCCGGATTCGCTTGCGGCAGGGACTGCGCACCGAGGCACGGAGCCTCTTCGAGCGCGGGCTCCGGATGGCGGTACTGGACGAGAGTGAGGCGAGCGCTTGGGTCCTCGCGGAGCTCCACCACGAGCGAGGCACTCTGGTCCGCGCTAGTTGGCTCGCGTCCGATGGGATCGGACGGGTACGCGCCCAGGCCTTCGGAGCCGGACAGTGCGTGCAAGCGCGGTCCGCCGGGGGAGCGGAAGAGGGCTTCGCATCCACTGAGCGCTTGATCGCGTGGAACTACCTGTGCCCGGTCGAGCTCGGCACGGTGTTCGACGAGGGCTTCGAATCGCTCCACGCGGGAAGCCCGGGCGATCTTACGTTGATGATGGCCTCATTCCGCGCGGCGCTCGAGGCATACCCGGCCCACGTCGAAGCCAACACCGACCTTCTAATCACGCTGGCGTCCGAGGAACGTTGGGAAAGCGTGCTTTCCGGTGCCAGACGGTTCACGCGGGTCACCCAGGGCGATCCGACCGGACTTCTCCTAGCCGGTCTCGCGCTGCACCGTCTCGATCGGTCGGCTGAGGCTGCTGAACACTTCGAGGCGGCGCTTGCTCGGCTTCCCGAGGCCGACGCCGAGGCGCTTACGGATGTCGGATTCCTCGTCGGGGGCTCGAGGGCGGCGGAGTACGAGCGCCTTCCCGCCGCTGAGCGGCGGGTGTGGGAAGACAATTTCTGGAAGGCGAAGGATCAGTCGCCGTCGACGCTGGTGAACGAGCGACGGGTCGAGCACCTCGCGCGAGCGGCGTACGCCCGTCTTCGGTTCGGGAGCGTCTTTGGCGATGTGGGTGAGGCGTGGGTACGTTTCGGCCGACCCAACTCCATACACATCGTCGATGAAGGCTCCGGGCGGCTCACCGAGTTCTGGGACTATGGGAGCGGACCGGATATCACGTTCGTCCGCTGGGTTGCATCGAAGAGGACAGACCTGACGCCAGAAGGGCGCGCATATATCGACGACCTGGGGAAGATCTTTCCGCCACAGTGAAGAAAGACCTATCGGATGTCGATGTCGATTGGCTCCGAGGCCGCACCGTCGTCGTCCGTGCCGACTTCAACGTGCCGATCGAGTCCGGAAGAATCACGAACGACCAGCGTATTCGGGCATCGTTGCCGACCCTCGTGGCCCTCGCCCAGGCCGGCGCCCGGGTCATCCTCCTATCCCACCTGGGTCGCCCCAAGGGGAAGGTCGATCCGGCCCAGTCCCTCGCTCCCGTAGCGTTGCGGCTAGGAGCATTGCTCGAACGACCGGTAAGCTTCATACCTCACTCCGGCGGCGTGGAGGCCACGGAACCGATCGCGCGGCTCCCTGACGGCGTCGTGGCCCTCCTGGAGAACACGCGATTCCTGGCGGGGGAAACGAAGAACGACCCTGGGCTGGCGGCCGCGTGGGCGGCGCTGGGCGACCTCTTCGTCAACGACGCCTTCGGGACGGCCCATCGGGCGCACGCGTCGACAGCGGGCTTGGCGAAGGCGATGGTCGAAAGAGGGAACGAAGCCGTCGCCGGCATGCTCATGTCCCGTGAGCTTCGCTTCCTCGAGGAAGTTCTGCGGAATCCCGAGAGGCCGTTCATCGCCATCATCGGCGGAGCGAAGGTGTCTTCCAAGATCGGGGTGATCTCAGCGCTCCTGCCGCGTGTCGACCGACTTCTCATCGGAGGTGCGATGGCCAACACCTTCTTCCGCGCTCTGGGGCTCGATACCGGCTCTTCGCTCGTGGAGGAGGACAGCGTCGACATCGCGCGGGATCTGCTGGAGCAGGGCGGAGAGACGCTCGTGCTTCCGATCGACTGCGTTGTCGCCACAGAGATGAGTCGAGACGCGGAAGTCCGGGTCGTAGCCCGCACCGATGTCACGGGGGACGACAAGATTCTCGATATCGGGCCCCAGACCCGGACTCGATTCACGGACATGATCCAGCGATCCCGCGCCATCGTGTGGAACGGGCCGATGGGGGTGTTCGAGATCGACGCCTTCGCGGAGGGTACGATGCAGGTCGCGCACGCGGTGGCGGTCGCGTGCGACGGCGGAGCCCTCGGCGTCCTGGGAGGAGGCGACTCCGCGGCGGCGGCGGAGCGGGCTGGCGTCGTCGATCGACTCACGCACGTCTCCACGGGGGGCGGAGCCTCCCTGCAGCTTCTCGCGGGCGCGCCCCTACCGGGTGTCGATGCATTGACGAACCATGGAACGCGGAGCTAGCCATGGCGGTGATCGCCGGTAACTGGAAGATGCACATGGGTCCCGACGAAACGACGGCGTTCTTCGAAGGACTGACCCTCGAAGGCGTTGCGGCGGGCCAAGAGCTGATCGTGTTCCCTCCTACCGTCTCGTTGGCGGCGGCGGCGGGGGCGTCGGGGCGGGACCCTCGGGTCCAGTTGGGCGTGCAGAACATCCACTGGGAAGATGAGGGACCGTTCACGGGAGAGGTCTCCGCTCCCATGGCGGCGGCGGCGGGAGCCACGTTTGCGCTCATCGGGCACTCGGAGCGCCGGCACGTCTTCGGCGAAACCGACGACGAGGTGGCTCGCAAGGTCGCGGCGGCGCGACGACACGGTCTTGTCCCCGTGGTTTGTGTGGGCGAGATGCTGGCGGAGCGCCAGGACGGACGGGTCGACGACGTCATCCTGCGTCAGCTCGAAGCGGCGTTGCCGGCATTGGGTGACGGAGTGGAGCGTTTCCTGGTCGCGTACGAGCCGGTGTGGGCGATTGGCACCGGTGAGACCGCCACGCCGGCCGATGCCGCTGCGGCGCATGGGACGCTCCGGAGGCGTCTGGAGGAGGCGCTGGGCGTCGCCTCCGCGGCTCGGGTTCCGCTTCTGTACGGCGGTTCGGTGAAGCCGGGCAATGTTGCGGAACTGCTGGCTGCGGCCGACGTCGATGGGGTCCTCGTCGGGGGGGCGAGCCTCGATCCGGCCTCGTTCGCCCGAATCGCCTCTGGGTGAAGCCGATCCAGCGCCGTGGAGCCCCGTTGACACCCCTTCCGGCCCTTCCGACGTTTAATGTCTTACTCTGAAGGGAACTAGTTTGCGATGTATGGATTTCTGCTGACCGTCCTCGTCTTGGACGGACTTTTTCTTGCGATCGTGATCCTGCTGCAGTCGGGCAAGGGCGGCGGTCTCGCTGCCGTGGGCGGCAGCGGAGGCACTATGGCCGAGGGCGTCCTCGGTGGGCGTCAGGCGACCACGGTCCTGACCCGTGCGACCTGGACCGCGGGCGCCATCTTCATGGTTATGGCCCTGGTTCTTTCCATTCTGTCGTCGCGTGCGCGGGCTCCTTCATCGGTGATCCAGGTCGAAGCTCCGGCGACAACGGCGCCTGTGCCCGTGCTGCCGGGGCTCGGTGAGCAGCCGGCTTCGGACGGAAGCGCGAACTCGGACGGGAACTCGGGCAACGAGGGCAACTGACCCCTTGAGCTGCGAGATCGCGGCAGCGCCTCTCGAACCGCGGGACGGCGGACCTCTGGGGGTCCGCCGTTCTCTATTCGCCGCGCGATACCGTGTCTGAGGGCTCCGCCTTCGGCCTCGGCCGCTCCAACATCCACGCGCTTTATAGGGCGCTGTATTTGACGAGGGCCGCCGAGGAGCGTCTCGAGCTCCTGCGGGTCCAGGGGCACGTTGCGGGCGACGTCCATCGCTCAGGCGGTCGGGAAGCCGGCGCCGTGGGCGCCGCGTACGCCCTGCGCCGCAAGGGGGACGGCACCGGTGACTTCCTGGCACCGACCGCGCATGCGGCGGGTGCCCTCTTTCTGTTTGGCGGCGAGCTCGTCGATTTCTTTCGCCAATGCATGGCGCGGGAAACGGGGCCTACGAAAGGGAAAGACGCGAACGCCAACGGGTTCGACCGGCAGACGGGCTTCGTCGGGGCTGTATCGTCACCCGGGACGATGCTCGAGATCATGGCGGGGGTCACGCTCTCTTTTCGGCTCAGGGGCGAAGAGCGGGTCGGCGTAGTCTTTTGCGGCCCGGGCGCCTCGTCGACCGGTGCCTGGCATGAGGGACTCTGTTTCGCGGCCGCGCAGGAGTGTCCGCTCATTCTGGTCGTCGAAAACAGTCCCTGGGCGTACGCGAAGCAGACGCGCAAGAATACGCGCGTAACGAGCCTCACCGAGATGGCCGCCGGTTACGGAGTCGGCGCCCGGTCCGTGGATGGGACGGACGTTCTGGCCGTCTTCGACGCCGTACGGCGAGCGGCCGCTCTGGCCCGTGCCGGCGGAGGCACGCAGATGGTCGAGTTGCGCTACCTGTGGGCCGAGCACGATTCATGGGACGGTGTGGATCCTGCTCTGATCGCCGAATGGGAAGAGAAAGACTCGATTCAGCTCTTCCGCGCGCGGTTGCTCACCAACGAATGGGCGTCCGAGCATGAGTTGGTGGCGATCGAGGAAGAGGAATTCGAGCGCAGCCGCCTGGCGGCGGAACGGGCGATCGGCGAGCCTGGCCCGTACGGCCCCGACGCGGTCGAGAATGTCTATTCCGATGTGCCCGTGAGCCACCCATGGGCTCGAGCCGACGTCCCTGACCCCGCGCTGGCCTGAAGGGCTGACGACTGACGGATCGTGACATTCCCGAGCACCTGCTCAAGACGAAGCGAGGAGAGGCCGTGACGTTCCTCGAGGCGATCAGCGAGGCGCTGTTCGAGGAGATGACGCGCGACGACTCGGTTTTCCTCATGGGCGAGGATATCGGCGTCTATGGTGGGGCTTTCAAGGTCACGCGTGACTTCCTCGGGCACTTCGGGCCGCGTCGGGTGATCGACACGCCGATCGCCGAGGGAGGCTTCACAGGCGCGGCAGCCGGAGCCGCCCACATGGGGCTACGCCCCGTCGTCGAGATGCAGTTCATGGACTTCATCTCGCCGGCCTACGACGTCATCACCAACTATATCGCGACGTCGCTCTACCGGGGTGCGGGTGCGATGCCCCTGGTGATCCGTGGACCGGTCGGTGGCGGGAATCGGGGAGGGCCGTTCCACTCCCAAAACGTAGAGATGGCCTTCTTCCACACCCCGGGCCTCAAGATCGTTTACCCCAGCACCGCATACGAT
>JADFLD010000075.1 GCA_022564535.1 Gemmatimonadota bacterium | reverse complement strand
ATGCCAGGAGCCACATGAGTTGATCCCGGTCGCCCTCCGTTGCCACGTGCCAGGCTCGCCGGAGGTTCATCACGACGAGTCCGGCCGAAAGAAACCGAACGACGTCCATGATGGGACTGAGGCCGGCGTCGCTGATTTCGCCCCCCGAAAGCGCGGTCCAACTCCACAACGCGACCAGAATCGCCATCCCGACGAACCACGGAGCCCCCGCGCGTCGCATGAAGACCGCGGCCGCATGGAACGGCATGAGCATCGGGGGGAGCGTTTCCGATGGTTGGAGCTCTTCCGCGCTGAGAGGGCGGGGGAAGACGGACGTGAAGTGCAGTAGCCCGGCGAGCCCGAAGACCTCCACGAACAGAAAGTGACCCTCGAAGATTTCCCTCGACAGGCCCGGATCGGGTCGGAAGAGCATCGTCACGCCCGAGTAGGCCATGAGGTAGCTCCAGGCCCCGAACGCGGCTCCGAGAACCCGGCCGGCCCGTGCCCGTTGACCTTCGTTCAGAACGAGCGCGACGCCCAGGACGGCACATACGACCGTGACGATCGCGTGGGCGGTCAGGAGCAAGAGCGTCGCAGGAGTGACGCTGCGCGCCATTGTCGCGGTGAGCCCCAGTTTGTGCCACCACAGCTCGTCCAGGTAGACGACATGGCCCGCCGTACCCGCAATCGCGAGCAGAATGACCGATACGCGGATGGCGGTCGCTACGACAGGCGTCATCTGGGCGGCGGCACGTTCAGGGGGATGGGCGCCTCAAAATGCTTCGGAGGCCTGCGGTGCCACAAGGGCCGTCTTGCACAAACTTCTGGGGGTCGCCTCACGCCGGCCTCGGGTCGAGTTTCGCTCTCGGTGTGTCGTCGTCACATTCGGAGCACCCCATACCTCACGCCTTCTCGCTTACCCCATGATTCGACGACTCGTCTCGACCTCGGCCCTTGCCCTCCTCACGACCCTACTTCTCCTTCCTGCTGCCGTGTCGGGGCAGGAGGCTCGCGCGCGTTGGGAGCGAATGTGCCAGATCCGTGCGGAGAAGTTCGATCTGATCCTTCCTGGCGCGATGCACGACAACGACCTCGACATGTGGATCGTCGTCATGCGCGAAGGCTTGCTGGATCCGATGTGGGAAGCGCTCGGACGTGGGTACGTCGGCGGCTGGGCCTATTACGTGTTCACGGACAACGGAGACCGCACAGAGCGCGCGGTGCTGGGTGTCGGCGGATACCGGCTCGAGAAGTGCGGGGTCTACGACTATTTCGGCGGCGCGGGGGAACTCGCGGCCTACGTGGCCGAGCGCGATCCTGCCCGTATCGGTGTGAACATGGCCGAGTCGATCGGAGGCGCGGACGGCCTGTCTCACACCTCCTACATCCATCTGAGGCAGACGCTCGGGCCGTATGGTGATCGCCTGGTCTCGGCTGAGCGCTTCGTTTCGGACTTTAGGGCTACGCGAACCGCGATCGAGATCGCTACCTTCGCGGAGGCCGGCGAGATCAGCCGTGAGATCGCTGAGCGAGCGTTCTCGAACGAGGTCATCACCCCGGGGGTCACGACGCTCGAGGACGTCGCCTGGTGGATGTCCGACCAGCAGTTGGCGCGCGGGCTCGGGTCATCGTTCGACATGCCGTCCGTGTACATCACAGGGCCGAACGGCATAGAGGCCACCTCGAGTGATCGGGTCATCCAGCGTGGAGATCTGCTCATGCTCGACTGGGGGGTCGGCTTTCTGGATTTCTACACGGACATGAAGCGTGTGGCTTATGTGCTGAGGGAGGGTGAAACGGAGGCCCCTCCCGGAATCCAGAACGCCTTTGACCGGGCCATCGAAGTGAGGGACGTCATGAAGGCGTCGATTAAACCGGCCGCCACGGCGCAGGCCGCGCTCGACGCCACGTGGGCCGCGATCGAGGGAGCCGGATTCAAGCGGGTCGAGTTCAACCAGCCGAGCGCCGATCCAGCCGTCACCGACGTCGTAATCGGACCCCATTCGGTGGGCAACTGGGGCCATGGTCTCGGTCCTTCCCTCGCGTACTTCAACCCGACGCGCCTGACGTACGAATTGCGGCCGGCAACCCTCATCTCTGTGGAGTTGTTCGCGTTCACGGCCAACCCGGAGTGGGGCAACGCCAAGATCCGGATTCCTCTGGAGGATGACGCTGTGGTCACCGAGCGGGGTGTGGAGTGGCTGTATCCCGTCAACAATCGCCTGCTCATCATCAAGTAGAGAGGGCGAGGGTGCGAGCCGCCGGGGGGAACGGACCGGTGATCGACTTCGAGGCTTTCGAAGCGCTGACCTTCGACTGTTACGGCACGCTGATCGACTGGGAGTCAGGCATACTCACGGCACTTGCCACGTTACTGGCGGAGGTCGAGGCGCCCCTCTCGAGCGAGGAGCTTCTCGAGCTGTTCGGGCGACTCGAAGCCGACGCGCAGAGGGGGGCGTTTCGCAGCTACCGCGAGGTTCTCACCGACGTCGCGACGCAGTTCGGAAAGACGCTCGGGCTCGACGTAGAGCCCCATCGGGCTGCCTCATTCGCGGCCTCCGTTTCGAGGTGGCCGCCATTTTCCGATTCGATCCAGGCACTCCGGGTACTCGCGTCGCGATATCGGCTCGCGATCGTTTCGAACGTCGACGACGACCTGTTCTGGGGTTCACAGGATCTTCTGGAGATCGACTTCGCCGAGGTGGTGACCGCGAACCAGGTGCGGAGCTACAAGCCGGACCCGGGACATTTTCGCGAGGTCCTGAGTCGCCTCGACCTCCCAACGAATCGGGTGCTCCACGTCGCGCAGAGCCTCTTTCACGACATCGCGCCCGCCATGGAGCTCGGCTTCACCTGCGTCTGGGTGAACCGAAGGGCGGGAAGGCGCGGGGGTGGAGCGACGCTTCCTGCTCAGGCGACTCCGGAGCTGGAAGTGCCGGACCTCGCGTCGCTGGTCCGGGAGCTGGGCCTTCATTAGCCGCATTTCTGCGTCTGGCCGGCTTACGGACGTGGGGATATTCTACCCCTTGCCGAAATTATCGAGTTTGACCCGTCCGTGTTCGGACGGTCGATTTCCAATCAATCGGAGGTTCAGCATGAGTCCACGCCTTCCGCTATCCGAATTCGGGGCGGCTTGGAGCGCGCGGGTGTTCGTCGCTTTGATCGCGATGGGTATCGCGGCGCCGCAAGCGGTGCAGGCGCAACCCCGGCCGACGCGGCCGGCCGCCGTGTCCCTCTACGCGATTCAGGGAGCCCGTATCGTCACCGTGTCCGGTCGGACCATCGAAAACGGCACGGTGATCGTTGACGGCGGCGTCATCACGGCCGTTGGCCGAAACGTCGACGTGCCAGCCGGTGCCTGGGTCATCGACGGGTCCGGTAAGACCGTCTACCCGGGCCTGATCGATGCCCTCACCACGCTTGGCCACGAGTCGGCGCCCGAGCCACAGTTCGGCGGATTCGGTGGCGGTGGCGCACCGGTCGACGAGTCGAACCATTCCTGGGGTCCGGAGGACCGCCCGGGGACCTCGAGTTGGGTGAGCGCCGCCGAGGACATCATGGCCGGTGACGAGCGATTCGACGACTGGCGAGACCACGGGTTCACGAGCGTCCTGACGACGATGGACGTGGGCCTCGTGACGGGGCAGGCAGCCATTATCAACCTTGGCAGCTATGTCCGGCCACGCGAGCTCGTGGTGGAGACGACGGTCGCCATGCGCCTGAATCTCCGCGATCGCTCCTTCACAGGGTATCCCGGCTCCCTCATGGGAAGCTTTGCGTATCTGAAGCAGCTCTATTATGACGCGATGCACTACGGAGCGGTCTGGGACGATTACGAGGCGGATCCGACAGGCAAGGCGCGGCCGGAGTGGGACATCGCTCTCGAGCCGATTCGCAGGCAACTCCAGGAAGGCTGGCCGGTGCTATTTCCGGCGAACACCCGCAAGGAAGTGGTCCGGGCGATTTCGACATCCCAAGAGATGGGCGTGACTCCGATCGTGTACGGGTTGCAGGGTGGCTACGCCGCCGCCGACCTGCTGGCCGAAGCCGGCGTGTCCACGATCGTCGATCTGGACTGGCCGTCGCCTCCCCGTGACGGCGATCCGGAACGGATTCCGTCGCTCGAGCAGCTTCGCTTGTGGGATCGCGGGCCGACAACACCTGCGATTCTCGCGAACGCCGGAGTCAGATTCGCCTTTTCCTCCGGCGGCGCGGACGACGCGTCGGGGATCCTCGAGGGGGCGCGGCACGCGGTCGCACAGGGGCTCTCCGAGGCCGATGCGATTCGTGCGTTCACGCTCTCGCCGGCCGAGATGTTCGGCGTCGAAGATCGGCTCGGTTCCATCGAGGTGGGCAAGATCGCAAATCTGATCGTGGCCGACGGAAGCATTTTTCAAGACGGTACGACGATCGAGACCGTCTTCGTCGATGGCGAGATGTTCGAGGCCGATCAGACCGTGGACGAGGGGGGTCGCGGTGGCCGTGGCAGGGAGCGCGGTGAGGGTGGCCGCGGTGGTGATCGGGAGGCCGAGGAGGGTCGCGCGGTCGACTTCGACATTTCGGCTGAACCGATCCCGATGTCTCAGGACAAGGGCCCCTACCGGACCGACGCGGTCACGTTCATCACCGGTGCCACGATTCTAACCGCCTCGAACGGCACGATCGAGAACGGCGACATCATCGTTCGCGACGGGTTGATCGCCGAAGTCGGCACCGATCTCATCCGACCGGACGGCGCCACGGTCGTCGATGCTCGGGGCATGTTCGTTACGCCGGGCATTATCGACGCGCACTCCCACATGGGGGCCGAGGCCATCAACGAAGGGTCCGTGAATGTCTCGTCGATGGTGACGATCGAGGACGTGATCGATCCCAACGACCGGGGATTTTACTTCGCGCTGGGCGGTGGCGTCACGACGATCAACATCTTGCACGGGTCTGCGAACCCCATCGGTGGGGGGAACGCCGTGATCAAGCTGCTCTGGGGCTCCGATGCCGACGAGTTGCTGATAGGCGCGACGCCCGGTATCAAGTTCGCGCTCGGCGAAAATACGAAGCGTGACCGCAATCCCGACCGCTACCCGGCGACCCGAATGGGTGTGCAGGACGTGGTGCGCCAGGCGTTCCTGGACGCGACGTACTACATGGAGGAGTGGGACGAATGGGATGCGAGCGACCGCCGAGGCGTCGCTCCCCGGCGTGACCTCAAGCTCGAATCGCTCATGCAGATTCTCAAGGGCGAGCGCTGGGTGCATTCGCACTCCTACAGGGCCGACGAGATTCTGCAGCTCCTGCGTCTGGCCGAGGAGTTCGGGTTTACGATCCGGACCTTCCAGCACGTGCTCGAGGGGTACAAGGTAGCCGACGAGCTTGCGGCGCATGGTGCGGGAGCGTCTACGTTCTCGGACTGGTGGGCGTACAAGGTCGAGGCGTACGAGGCGATTCCGTACAACGCGGCGCTCATGGCCGAACGGGGCGTTCTCGTCTCGATCAATTCCGATTCCGGTGAAGAGGTTCGACACCTCAATCAGGAGGCCGCCAAGGCCATGAAGTGGGGCGGTATGGAGGAGCAGGAGGCCCTCCGGCTCGTCACGCTCAACCCGGCGATCCAATTGGGGATCGACGACCAGACCGGATCGATCGAGGTCGGCAAGGACGCCGACCTGGTGATCTGGGACGGGTATCCGTTGAGCATGTTTGCCAAAGCCGTAAAGACATATGTAGACGGACAGCTCTATTTCGACATCGAGCTCGACGTCGAGCGCCAGGAGGCCATCGAGGCCGAGAAGTTGGCGCTCATGGAGAAACATGGCGTGGGTGGGTCCGATGATCGCGCAGCGACGGACCGGATCGCATCGCCGGGTCAGCCCAATGGGGAGGTGAATCGATGAGCCGCAAGATCTTCAGCACCGCTGTAGCGTTCTCGCTGGCCCTCGGGCTGGCCGGACCCGTCGTGGGACAGACGTTTGCCATCCAGGGAGGGACCGTGCACACACTCGCGGGCGACCCCTTCGTCGGGACGGTCGTGATCCGCGACGGTCGCATTCTCGCGGTCGGCACGAATGTCGACGTGCCCTCGGATGCGGAGATCGTCGACGCGACGGGACGGCACGTGTACCCCGGGATGTTCGATGCCGTCACGACGCTCGGGCTCACGGAAGTGGGGGCGGTCGAGATGACGAACGACTCCCGTGAGCAGGGCGACTTCAACCCGCACCTGCAGGCAGCGACGGCCGTGCATCCAGCGTCGGAGCACATCCCGGTCGCCAGGGCGAACGGGATTACGCACGCGATGGCCGTTCCGCAGGGGGGAGGTGGCGCGATTCCCGGTCAGGCATCGCTCATCGGCCTCGATGGCTGGACCGTCGAGGAGATGTATATGGATCCGGGCGCCGCGATGAGCATCAATTACCCGTCCCTCGGCGGGGGCGGCGGCCGAGGTCGCCGCGGCGGGGGTGGCGGTGGCAGCTGGAGCGACGTCCAGGAGCGCTACGAGGATCAAGTTTCGAGACTCGACGAGTGGCTCGATGGCGGTCGGCAATACGCGCAAGCCGTGGCGGCGGGCACCGAGATCCGCCGCGATCTCAAGCTCGAGGCGATGGCGCGGGTGGTGAACCGCGACATCCCCGTTCTTCTCTCCGCGAATGGGGCGCGCGACATCCGCAACGCCGTCGAGTGGGCGGAAGCCCAGAACATCCGTTACGTCATCACCGGGGGCCGTGAGGGCTGGAAGATCGCCGACTGGCTCGCGGACCACGACGTCCCGATCATCCTGTCGCCGACGCAAACGATGCCGAGCGGCCCCGACGCCTCGTATGCGGAAGCGTATTCGAACCCGGGCATACTGCACGCGGCGGGCGTGAAAATCGCCTTTGCGACGTTCAACTCGTCGAACTCACGGACGCTTCCCTACGAAGCCGCGATGGCCGTTCCGTTCGGTCTTCCCCTCGAGGCTGCCTTGGACGCAGTCATGAAGAACGCCGCCGAGATGCTGGGTCTCGACGGAGACATCGGAACGATCGAGGTCGGCAAGATGGCGAACGTGATCGTCACGGACGGGAACCCCCTCGAGATCCAGACCGAGGTCACGAACCTCTTCATCCTGGGTCGTCAGGTGAGTACCGACAACAAGCATCGGTCTCTGTATGAGAAATACCGTGCGCGTCCGAGGGCGCGCGTCATCTCTTAGCCCATGGAAGTCTCCCGGGTCGGTCGACCCGGGAGGCTCTTCCCCTCGCAGAACCCCGATCTTCCCTTTACACTTCAACTCCGCGTACCGGCCCCCATCGACAGGGGCGCAGCACCTTTTCTCAAGGTCCGGCCATGCGTTTCGCCTATATCGATTCCAACGGTAACGAGGTTCCGATTCCGAGCGTGGACGCGCTTGCGCTTCGCATCGAGTTGGGGGCGATCAGTGAGGACACGGAGCTCTACGACGCTCAGGCCGACCTATGGGGTCCGGCCCACACGCATGAGATCTTCCAATCCCTCTCCCGGACCTCCGGAGGTGATTCGGGCTTCGTGGCGCCGCCCCCGGTCGTGCCTCCCCCTCCGGCTCCCAAGCCCTCGACGCAAGAAGCTGACGTTGCCCAGGATACTGAGCCGGGGGAAGTGTCCGTGGCCGAAACCGGGGAGCCCGACGACGACCTGACGCTCGCCGTTCCGGATGCGTCGGCGGAAGAGTCAGCGGGTGAAGGAGTCTCTGCGGCCGAGGCGGACGAGTCGGATGGCGAGGCGGGTGGCCTACTGGATCTCGATCTCGACC
>JADFLD010000074.1 GCA_022564535.1 Gemmatimonadota bacterium | reverse complement strand
ACCACTCAGGAGCACCTGTCGCGATGGGCCGGTGAGCAAGGGCTTTCCTTACTCGAGGCGGCGCAAAGGGCCGATGAGGTCCCGAAGATTCGGGCGGCGGGAGCCCGTGGGCTCATGCGCTTCGCCCAACTCATCCAACGCTTCGGCGTGCGAGCGACTCAGGCGCGGGTCGGCGAGCTTCTGGAGGAGTTGGTGGAGGAGCTCGATCTGGTCCGTCACCTCGACGAGGAGGGTCCCGACGGTGAAGATCGGGGCCGTAACGTGGTGGAGCTCATCGCCGGGGCCGTAGATTTCGACGCGAAGCTCGTGCAGAGCATCGATCAGCAAGACGTGGACACGTTCACCGAGCTCGATCTCTTTCTGCAGCACGTCGCGCTCGTCGCGGACATCGATCGTCTTGATCCGGATGCGGATACGGCGACCCTCATGACGCTCCACAACGCAAAGGGACTCGAGTTCCCCCTCGTCTTCATTTCCGGAATGGAGGAGGGTCTCTTCCCGCTGGGTCGCGCATACGACGACCCGGATTCGCTCGAGGAGGAGCGCCGATTGTTCTACGTCGGCATTACACGCGCCGAGGACAAGCTCACGTTGTCCTGGGCCCGTCAGCGTCGTCGGGCGGGGGACTTTACGTACAACACGCTGTCTTCGTTCGTCGACGCGATTCCCGACGAAATCCTCGAGGGGATGCGTACTCCGCGGCTGAAGCTCGTCGGCCAGTCGACCCCCCATCGGCGCCCGCCGAGGGCCTACGAGACCTCGACGTATGACGACGACGTCGATTGGGATCCTGACGATTCGATGAACCAGGACACGCCCCGCTTCGTGAAAGGGGAGCGTGTCGCGCACCAAACGTTCGGGTCTGGCTCGGTAATGGAGATATCGGGCTTCGGCCGCGATCTGAAGGTCACGGTCGACTTCGACGAAGTAGGGAGAAAGAAACTCGTGCTGCGCTACGCGGCGCTGGAGAAGGATTGGCCGTGAGGGTCGATCGCGATGAGGTTCGCCGAATCGCCGACCTCGCGCGACTGGGGATCGACGACGTTGAAGTGGATCGCCTGACCGATGAAATGAACAGTATCCTGGAGTACGCGAATCGCTTGCGCGGTGTCGATGAGGAGCCTGAAGCGCCGGAGATGAACGACTCGCATGATGCCGTAGTCTCCATCGGCGGCGGCACACGCAGCATCGAGGTCGAGCAGCCGGACGCACTCTCTGACGGCATCGCATCGTTCGCGCCACAGGAAGCCGACGGCTTCTTCGTGGTACCACCACCGCCGGGCATGAGCGAAGATCGGGAACGCGGCCAGCCCGAGGTGGGCGGCTGACGTGCAGGCGTTTCGGGGCGCGGTCGACCGTATCCGCGAGGCGGAGTGCGGCCCCCGAGGACTGAACGCCTTCCTGCGTCTTTCCGACAAGAGCGACACCGACGTGTCGGCGGAAGGTGCGCTGGCCCGGGTG
Organism: Gemmatimonadota bacterium; assembly: GCA_022564535.1. The sequence continues at coordinate 6,362 of JADFLD010000074.1, read as the reverse complement.
CCGATCGCCGTAAAGGACAACATGGCCACGCTCGACATGCCGACGACCTGCGGGTCGAAGGTGTTGGAGGGCTATCGTTCACCGTTCGAGGCGACGGTCGTTCGCCGCTTGCGGGAGGAGGGGGCCTGGATCGTCGGCAAGACGAATCTCGACGAATTCGGCATGGGCTCTTCTACCGAGAACTCTGCGTTCGGACCGACGCTGAACCCGCACGACCCGGGTCGGGTTCCGGGTGGGAGCTCGGGGGGGTCGGCTGCCGCAGTCGCGGCCGGGTACGTCACGATGGCGTTGGGCTCCGACACCGGTGGGTCGGTGCGGCAACCGGCGGCTTTCTGCGGCGTCGTCGGAATCAAGCCCACGTACGGTAGGGTGAGCCGGTACGGCCTCGTCGCGTTCGCGTCGTCGCTTGACCAGGTGGGCACCCTTGGCCGGACGGTTGAAGACGCGGCTCGCTTGCTCGAGGTGGTGGCGGGCCATGACCCCAGGGACGCGACGTCGGTCGACCGGCCCGTGCCGGCGCTCGCCGAAGCCGCCGCGGAGGGTGTGGAGGGGCTCGTGATCGGGGTGCCACAGGAGTACTTCCCGGACTCTCTCGATTCTGAACTGCTCGAGCGAACGAACCGTGTGCTCGGCGGACTGGAGGAGCTGGGCGCGGAGCTTCGCCCGGTGTCGCTGCCGAACACGGAGCTCGCGATCCCGTGTTACTACGTTCTCGCACCCGCCGAGGCCTCCAGCAACCTGTCCCGTTACGACGGCATGCGCTACGGAGTGCGTCACTCCGGCGATGACATCCAAGGCATGTACGAGCGCACGCGATCCGAAGGGCTGGGCGCCGAGGTGAAACGACGCATCATGCTCGGGACCTACGCACTCTCCGCTGGTTACTACGACCAGTACTACGGGGCGGCCCAGAAGGCTCGGGTGCGTATCGAGAACGACTTCCGAAGAGTATTCCAGGAAGGGGTCGATGTCCTCTTCACACCGACGACGCCTGGCCCCGCGTTTCCGCTCGGAGAGCGCACCGCCGACCCAGTCAGCATGTACCTCTCGGACGTCTACACCGTCACCGCGAATCTCGCGGGCATTCCGGCGATATCGGTACCCATCGGCGTCGTCGACGGCCTCCCGGTCGGGGGTCAGATTCTCGCTCCGTGGTGGCGTGAGACGCTCATGATTGCCGTGGCCGGGACGATCGAACGACAAATGCAGGAGTCCGAGTCGTGAGGTGGGAGGCCGTCATCGGAATCGAAATCCACGTTCAGCTTCGCACTTCACGGAAGCTGTTTTGTGGAGACAGGGCTGCGTTCGGTGATGCCCCGAACACCAACGTGTGCCCTGTGTGCCTGGGGCTACCGGGTGCGCTGCCGACCGCGAATCCCGATGCCGTGCGCCTTGCGGTACGCACCGCGCTGGCGCTCGACTGCACCGTGCACCCTAGGAGCATATGGGCTCGCAAACACTACTTCTATCCCGACCTCCCCAAGGGATATCAAATCACGCAGTTCGAGCAGCCGCTCGCGACGGGTGGGCGCTTCGCCTACGACGGGACCGAGGGCGAGTCGGTCGTTCGAATCCGGCGCGTCCACATGGAGGAGGATGCGGGCAAGTCCATACACGATCGCCTCCCCGGCGCTACCGCCGTCGACCTGAACCGGGCCGGCACGCCGCTCGTTGAGATCGTGACCGAGCCCGACCTGCACGATCCCGCCGACGTCCGCTCCTTCCTCACGGCGCTCAAGCAGGTGCTGGAGTATGCCGACGTGAGCGATTGCAACATGGAGGAGGGCAGCCTTCGCGCCGATGCCAACGTCTCTGTTCGGCATGTGGGCGATGCCGGGCTCGGCACCAAGACCGAGATCAAGAACGTCAATTCCTTCTCCGGAATCGAAAAGGCGCTCCGACTCGAGATCGAACGTCAGGTCGCGGTTCTCGAATCGGGAGGTGTGGTGCATCAGGAAACTCTATTGTGGGACGACCATCGAGGCACGGTGCGGCCGATGCGCTCGAAGGAAGAGAGTCACGACTACCGCTACTTCCCGGATCCGGATCTGCCGCCTCTTCTCATTTCGGTGGAAGACATAGAGGCGGCCCGCTCGGCGCTGCCGGAGTTGCCGCGCGCGAGAAGGGCTCGGTTCGTGACGCGGTACGGGCTGTCGCTCTACGATGCCAGCGTGCTCACGCAGGGTATCTCGGGCGCTGAATACTTCGAGTCCGTGGCGCGACGGGTGGATGATTTCAAGGTCGCAGCCAACTGGGTCATGGGGCCTGCCCAAGCTCTCATGAATTCCAGGGGCGAGACGATCGCGGAGTTCCCGGTGCGGCCGAGCGCCCTCGGCGAGCTCATCGGGCTCGTTCGAGACGGCACGATCTCCGACGGAGTGGCGAAGCGCGTGTTGAGAACGATGGCCGAGGAAGGGGGCTCACCCCGCGAGATCGTGGCAGAGGGTGGACTGGAGCAGGTCCGAGATGCCGAGCTCTTGGATGCCTGGGTGGATGCGGTGATTGAGGGCTCTGCCGACGAGGCGGAACGATATCGGAGGGGGGAGGCCCGGCTGCTCGGCTTCCTCGTCGGTCAGGTGATGCGCCGTTCCGGTGGCAAGGCAGACCCCCGCCAGGCCAAGGAGCGGTTGCTCGACAGGCTCAGCTGATGGTGGGGGCTGGGACGGTTTTACGGGCAGGGATGCCGGACGTGACACCCCCTGTGAACTGGGGGTCCGTCAGTTGTGGCCAGTAGATCAGAGGGTCGGACGGAATCGGGAAGAACGCGTCCGCCATCTCTTCCAGCACCTCTGGATGGTCGGCCGCTTGGTCGGACATCGCGAGCCGCCGGACCTTCTTGGCAAGCCCGAGGTTCACCTCCCCGATCGGGTCGAGCGCGGCCGCTGGTGAGTCTGCCCGGTCCCGCAAAAACCCCACCATTTGCTCGAACGTGAGAGAGAAATACCGATCGACGAGTGTGTTCGGCAAGTCGAATCGGGAGTTTGCGAGGACTTGGCTGAACACCCGCTGCCAGCGTTCATGGCCCTGGAATCGGATCATTCCACGGAAGATCTGGCGGTTCGTCCTGAAGCTGAACACAGTGCGGCTCAAGACTTCGTCGAAGAGCTCGTCCGCCTCGCCGTGGTCGTGGTCCATCACCACGTGGCGCGCCAGAGACAGGAACTCCTCTCCGACGTGCATGTCCATCCGGTGTTCCCAATAGGTGTGTCCGAGCGCCTGGGTAGTACTGGTCAGGAGAAGCTGGCGTGGCACGAATACGTTGTGGGCGATCGTATCTGAAGCGAGGTGCGACAGGTAGCCGAGCCCGACTGCGGTGAGTCGGTCAGACTCGGCGGAGGCGAGGATCTCCTCGCCGATCTCCCAGTTGTGGCAATGCCGCCCGTCTGGCACATACTTTTTGGCGAAGGATATGTCTGCGGCGACCGATCCGTAGAGGAAGTGAAGAGGGAACCTCTCCAGTATTGCCCGAACCGCAGGAGGGACGAGGTAGAGCGAGCCCAGAAGGGCTTCTCCGAGGGCCACATGCGTTGCGGGGCCCCACGCGGCTACCGGCTCCGGTCCCAGGAGAAGCCAGCCTACGGCCATGAGGAAGGAGGCTACGAGGAGGTAGCTCCGATCGTGTCGCAGGTCAGCCCTCTTCGCTAGCAAAGGCATTGGCTTCCGGGGCGTCCCGCAAGGCGTTCTTGTCCGGTTCCGGCCCTTGGTCATCGTCCGCGCGGTTCTCCGGGTCGCTTGCACGCAGCCCTTCCGACAGTGTGCGCGCGCCCGCGCGCACGCCCCGAACCGCCGACGCTGTGTCGAGAAAGACGTCCTCGGCCTCTCCCTGCACGACTTCCATGAGCGCGTTGAAGTCCTCGATCCGCTCTTCCATCCGTTCGGACGCCAAATGGAGACGCCCCGTGAGTGCCTTCACCGAACCGCTGAGTTGCTCGACGTCACTCCGGAGCGCTTGTGTAATGAACTCGACGTTGTCGGAAATGGAGCGCGCCCGATCGGACACCGGGCCCAGATTCTGGCGCACCCCAAGCCGGATCTCGCCGAGGAGACGGTTGATGCGAACGAAGAGCAGCCCGGCGAGAAACACCAGTATGAGCATCGCCGCCGCGATTACGATGCCCGCCACCTCCGACACGACGGCCAAAGTGTCCCGAGCGGGTTGGACCTGAAGCAAGGCGTAGAGGGCAGCGGTCACGATAGGGGGATTGTAGTGATCGAGTCGGCCTACGTCTCGGTGTCCGTGACATGGTACGTCGGGTGGGATCGGGACGAGCGGGCTGGAGCGATTGTAGAGTGGCGCCCGTGGCGTTGCAAGAAGCGTGCGGCACACATCATGCACGTGTTCAGAAACGAGCTCAACGGCTCACAGTGCGGTGTAGTTCACTCTGGCGGACAACGGGGGTGGGGATGGGTCGGTTGCTGGCACACGAGTCAGGTGGGTATGTTCAACCTCCTGTGACCGGGCCGATGGGTCGCCCGCACCGCCTCCGGTCCGCCCCCTTCTCACCCCGTTTCACGGACACCATGGGGACCTTCCTGGTCGAGGGTGGGCACCGGCTGGATGGCCGGATACGCCCTGCCGGTAACAAGAACGCCGCCCTTCCTTGCCTCGCTGCGACCGTGCTCGCCAGCGAGCCCGTCGTCCTCGAAAACATTCCACGCATCCGGGACGTCGAGACCTTCCTGGAGATCCTCGACTCGCTCGGAGCCGAAGTGGCGTGGTCCGGGCCGAACGAAGTCACCGTCGACGGGAGTGGCATTCGGACCGGCGCAATCGATGGTGAGTTGGCGCAGAGGATTCGTGCCTCGGTGCTCCTTGCCGGACCCATGCTCGCGCGCCTTGGACACGTTGAGCTGCCGCCGCCGGGAGGAGACGTCATCGGTCGTCGGCGCATGGACACACACTTCTTGGCGTTCAAGGCTCTCGGGGCGACGATCTCTCTGAACGGGGGCTTCACGATTCAGGCGGATCGGCTCGTCGGCGCAGACATCTTCCTCGACGAGCCTTCGGTAACCGGTACCGAAAACGCCGTCATGGCAGCCGTCAGGGCCCAGGGCGTCACCACGATCCGGAACGCGGCGGCGGAACCGCACGTACAGGACTTGTGCCACTTGCTCAACTTGATGGGCGCGAGTATCCGCGGTATGGGAACTCACGTGTTGGTCATCGAGGGTGTGGAGACGATCCATGGCGCACGGTTCCGCATCGGGGCCGATCACATCGAGACCGGATCGTTCATCGGCTTGGCCGCGGTGACGGGAAGCGAAATCGTCATCGAGCAGGCACCCCTGGAGCACCTGGATTCGACCCTCTTGGGCTTTCGGCGCCTCGGTATCGAGTGCGAGTTCGACGGGGCTGACCTCATCGTCCATGGCTCCGGTGACCACTACATCGAGCAGGATGCGTTCGGGGCCGTGCCGAAGGTCGACGACGGACCTTGGCCTGCGTTTCCGGCGGACCTCACCTCGATTGCGCTCGTCGCGGCGACGCAGTGCCACGGCACGGTACTCATCCACGAGAAGATGTTCGAGTCCCGTATGTTCTTCACGGACAAGCTCGTAGGGCTCGGAGCTTCGATCATTTTGTGCGATCCGCATCGTGCCGTCGTGGTGGGGCCGCGTCGCCTACAGGGCGGTGTTCTCGAAAGCCCGGATATCCGGGCCGGCATGGCCCTCCTCATTGCGGCGCTCGGGGCCGAGGGGACGAGCGAAATCCACAACATTCGGCAAATAGAACGTGGTTACGAGCGCATCGACGAGCGATTGATCGCGCTCGGTGCCCGAATCACCCGAAAGGACTAGGTATAAAGTTGAACCGCCCCGCCCCGGTCGTTCGTAGGGCGGGAGGAAGTCCACGACGTTCAGGGGACGGATGATCGCATGAGTGACATGAGTGAAGAGAAGAGAGACAAGACCGACAGTACGGACGAATCGAAGTCCCGTCGGGAGAAGGTGGAAGACGGGTTCAAGCACGGTATCGGCTTGCTTTCGGCGTTCAAGGACGCGTTGGAGGAGACGATTCAGGAGGCGCGTGAACGAGGTGACCTGTCGACCGAGAGGGCGAAGGAGGTCATGAAGGAGGCCCTCGAACGCGCGCAGACCGCCGCCGAAGGCGCTCGCGAACGGTTGGACTTCGCGAATCAAGCCGACGTGGATACCCTTACCTCGGCCGTGGATTCGGTACGGGCTCGAGTCAAAGCACTGGAGGAGAGCGTCTTCGGGGGCTCGAAGGGACGAGCGACGGACAGTGCTCCGCCGGAGGATTCCGAGCCGGGAGCTGATTCGGACTCCTGAGCCACCGGGCCCCCCGGGCCCGTAAGCTCATGTCAGACAGGGTGAAGGGCGGCAGGGGCGGGGCGCGGCCT
>JADFLD010000073.1 GCA_022564535.1 Gemmatimonadota bacterium | reverse complement strand
CGGGCGAGCTGTTGCTGGAGAACCAACGGGTCGTCGTACAGAGGTTCATCGTCGAGCCGGGACAATGGGAAGGGATTCATTCCCACCCGGGCGAACAGCTCTATGTCCACGTCAGAGGCGGCGTTTGGTCGGGTCGACGCGATGGGCTCGAGGACGTCGGCACGGAGCCGTCATTGGCGGGCTCCGTCGGATGGATGGCGGCAGTGGATCTGAGTGAGCAGCACAACTCGGGCAACACGGGCGACACGACGATCGAGCTGATTTGGATCACGCTCAAGCCATGCGCGCCGGGCTAGGAAGTCGCGGGCCTTCGGAGGGCTGCGTTCAGGCCTGCTACGTCGAAGACCTGAACGCCACCACGGGATCGACGCGCGTCGCCTTCCTGGCAGGCAGATAACACGCGATCAGCGCCATGGGCGCCAAGATCAGACCGGTCGCCAGGAACGTCCTGGCGTCCACCACCGAGACGCCCCATACCAGGCCCGACATGACCCGCGTCGCCACCAAGGCGGTGACGACGCCGAGACCGAGGCCCACCACGATCATCGCCACACCCCGGCCAAGGACCGCCCGCAACACGGTCTCCCGACCGGCGCCCAGCGCCATGCGGATGCCGATCTCATGCGTCCGTTGGCTCACGCCGAAAGCCATCACGCCCGCTATGCCCGCGAGGCTCACCAACAACGCGACGCCCGCGAAGATCGTAAGAAGGATCAACGTCAGCCTGCGCGGAGCCAATGAGTCCTCGCGAAGCTGCTCCAACGTCGTGACGTTGGAGACGGGGACGGTAGCGTCCAGGCCTGCGACGATGTCACGGAGCTGACGGCTGAGTGAAAGGGGGTCCAACCCGGCCGTACGCACGACCACATTGCCACCGAACGCCCCCTGGCGCACCGAGAAGTAGAGCTGCGCGGGCGGCAGGGCGTCGAGCCCGAGCTCGTGGACGTCCTCCACGACCCCGATCACGCTGATGAGTTGGGAGTTGCAGTCACCCATCATGCTGCACGGCCACATCCGACGCCCTACGGCGTTCTCACCGGGCCAGAGCGCGTCGGCCAGCGACTGGTTGATGACAGCCACGGGCTCGGAGTCCCGATTGTCCGCAGCCTCGAACGTCCGCCCCGCGATCAGAGGGATGCCCATCGTCCTGAAGTATCCCTCGCTGGCCCCCCTGGGCTGCGCCTGCGGCAGGCGCCGGCCATCCTCTTCCTCCGAGCCCTGAGGCCGGACGCCGTGGAACATCCCCTGAGTATTCTGAAGAGGGGAGGCATCAGTGAGTCCCACCGAAATCACGCCGGGCAAAGCATCCGCCTGCTCCAGGATGGAGAGGAAGAACTGCTCGCGTTCCACTGCTGTCATGCTCGAATTGCGGCCCGTGACCGTCACCTGCATGCTGAGGACGTTCTCTGGATTGTAGCCGGCATCCACCCCCTGGAGCTCCGAGAAGCTGCGTAAGAGAAGTCCCGAGCCTACAAGCAGGGTAAAGGACAACGCGAGCTGAACGACCACGAGCATCCCCTGCAACCGAGGGCCCAGGCGTCCGTCGCCCGTCCCGCGCCCGCCCTGAAGCCGCTCCGACACATTTCGGCCGGCGCCGAAGGCCGGAATCGAGCCGAAGAGCAGTCCGGTGGCGACCGACGCCAGGAGCGTGAACGCCAGCACCGAGCCATTGATCGATGTCTCCTGGGCCCGGGGCGTGAAGCGACTGGCGAACGCGACGAGGAGATCCGTGCCCGCCCAGGCGATAGCGAGGCCCAACGCTCCCCCGACGAGCGCAAGGACGGTGTGTTCGGTGACCAGTTGCTGGATCAGCCGCGTCCGTGAAGCACCGAGCGCGGATCTGACCGCGATCTCCTGAGTGCGTTTGGTCATCCTGGCCAACGCGAGATTGGCGACGTTCGCGCACGCGATGAGAAGCACCAAGGCGGCCGTCCCCAGCAGAATGAGAAGGGTCGGGCGGGCGTTTTGCACGAGCTCCTCTTTGAGCATCGTGGCAGAAAAGCGCTGCCCTGCTTCGGGGGAGTAGGATCCCGGATATTCCACCGCGATTTGTGACATCACTCCGGCCAGATCGCGCCGCACGTCCCCCAGGGTGATCCCGTCCCGCATGCGTCCGAACACCGCCATCATCCGGGCATCGCGATTCTCGCGAAAGGCCTCCGAGGACCGGATCGGACAGGCGGCAGTCGGCATGTAGACGTCATTCTCACGCGGAAACTGCGGGATCGGTGGAAGGATACCGACCACCGTGTGCATTTTCCCGTTCATCTCGAACGCCTCACCGACGATCGTCGGGTCGCCGCCGAACCGCCGCTGCCAATAGCCGTAACTCATGATCAGCGTCGGCTCCGCAGCCAGATCGTCGTCCGCCTCCATGAAGCCGCGACCGAGGATCGGCTCCATGCCCATGAGGTCGAAGAAATGAGCCGAAACGACTCCCGTGCGGACCAGTTCCGCGCTGCCACGTCCAAGCAGCGTAAACGACATGGAATGGTACTCGGCGATGTCCTCCATGGACCGGGCGCGCTCATCGATGTCCCGGATGTCGTGCACGGAAAAGAAGATGTTCTCCGCCCCGACGGCTTCTTGCGGCTGGGTCAGGTATACGAGCCGGTCACCCTCCGAGTAGGGAAGCGGCTTGAGCAGCACACCATTGATGACACTGAAGACAGCGCTGTTCGCGCCGATCCCCAGTCCCAACGTACCGATGACTACGAGGCTATACCCCGGGCTCTTCATCAGTGTACGTGCCGCGAAGCTTAGGTCCTGTAGGATTCCGTTCATGAGCTCAACCCCCCTCCCGTTTGCCGTTCCCATCGATCGCCGAACTCCCCCCTGATCCTCCACGCGCAGCGTCAGAGATGGACGACCGACCACCCCCCTGGCGCGCTCCGCGAGCATGCGAACTCCGAAGTTCAAACCCTGCCTGAGGTACCACCGTCTAGCAGCGCGCTCGCCGTCACGTGCCGCCCGGATCGCGAACAGCTCGTCCATGTCTCGGAGCACCTGAGCCCGATCCACCTCAGGCAGCGAGCGCTCCAGAAGCCATCGTGCCGGACCGCGAGGGCCCCACCCCGATCTCTCGTCGCGCTTCATCAGCCCCTCAGACCTGGTCGAGCGTCGCGGCAACGCCTTCCCACAACCGCACGAACGTCCGGCGCGAATCCCGCAGCCGGACCATGCCCTCTCGGGTGAGGGCGAAGTACCGTCGCTCTCGCCCTCCCTCGTCCGCGTTCGCTCGGGTCATCCGCGACGTGAGGAGACCTTTGGCTTCCATGCGGCGGAGGGCGATATAGACCGCCGCTGGAGCCACATCTCTCTCCGTCGTCTCTTCCAACTCCAGCACGAGCGGGACCGAGTACGACTCACGCCCGAGCCGTAGGATCGCCAGCATCACCTGGTGTTCGAACTCGCCAAGAACATCCTTCGACATGGCCGCCTCGTATGGCTAACATCGCTAGTGCACGATACCATAGCAGAACCCGCCATGACTAGCAACGCTAGGCGTCTAGCCCTTCCGCGCAGATCCCGGCGCACACGCAGTACCCCACCCCTTCACCCCACTGGCGGAAGTAGCGAGACTCCACGGCTGTGCGCCTCACGCAGCAGCACAAAGCCCACCGGATCCCGTGAAGAAGCGCTCCCAACGTTCGATTCTCCTGTTCTGGACCCCGCTCGCGGCGACGTGGGTCATGATGGCGTCGGAGGGGCCGTTCCTCGCAGCAATCATCGCGCGCCTACCGGATCCGACGTTCAACCTCGCCGCCCACGGCGTCGCATTCGCACTCGCCATCCTCATCGAGGCGCCCGTAATCATGTTGATGAGCGCGGCGACGTCGGTGGTGAAGGACCGCATAAGCTTCATCAAGCTTCGCAACTTCGCCCGAGCGCTCTGCCTCGGGACGACGGTGCTTCTTCTCGTCCTGCTCATTCCGCAGGTCTACGAGACTCTGATCGTGACCGGCATGGGGGTGCCACGCGAGGTCTCCGACCTCACCTACGGAGCGCTCTGGTTCATGCTGCCGTGGCCGAGCGCCATCGGGTACCGTCGCTTTCTCCAGGGTGTACTCATCCGCTCCGGGAAGACGAGGCTCGTCGCCTACGGAACCGTGATACGGCTCGTCGCGATGACGATCGCCGCGCTCGTCGGCTTCTTCATCCTCGAGATGCCGGGCGCATGGGTGGGCGCCCTCGCCCTCGCGACCGGTGTGACCGTCGAGGCAGTCGCGGCGCGTTTCATGGCCGCCGCCACGGTGCGGTCGATCCTCGCCGGCGAGATCGATGAGGGTGAGCCTCGCGACATCAGATACAGGGACATCGCCAGGTTCTACTACCCCCTCGCGCTGACGTCACTCATCGGGCTCACGATTCAGCCCCTCCTCATCTTCTTCATGGGCCGCAGCATTGCGCCCATCGAGTCGCTCGCGGTCTTCCCTGTCGTGCACTCGCTCTCGTTCTTCTTCAGATCGATGGGCCTCGCCTATCAGGACACGGCCATCGCGCTCATGGGGAACCGGTTCGAGCACCTCGCGGAACTGCGCCGCTTCGCGATGTGGCTCGGAGCGGCGACGACCTCCGGGCTCGCGCTGGTCGCGTTCACCCCTTTGTCCGGCTTCTACTTCAGCACGATCTCGGGCCTGAGCACGGAGCTGGCCGCATTCGCGCTCCCGCCCACGCGCATTCTCGTCCTACTTCCGGCGCTGTCGGTTCTGCTCTCTCTGCAGCGCGCGATCCTCGTAGAGAGCCGGCGCACGCACCACATCACGGTCGCGAGCCTTCTCGAGGTCACGACCGTGGCGATCACGTTCGTCGCGTTGGGCTGGGGCCTGGACCTCGTCGGCGTGACTGCGGCGTTCTCGGCGTTCCTCGCCGGCCGCATCATGAGCACGGCCTACTTGTCCTGGGGATGCCGTGGAGTAGGAAGCTAGGGATCCACCCTTCGCAGCCCATCTCCACACGGGCGTACGGCGAAGCCGACGCACTCCGGGTTGCCGGTGCCCGCGTCGAACACCTCGTGCATCGCTGCCGCGACGGCTGAAGCGTCGTCGGGATCACACATGGCGATGAGGCCCGAGCCCGCCCCCGAAATGGTTACCGCCCAGGCACCGGCATCCGTACCGGCCGACATGGCCGCCATCACACTCGGAATGAGTGACAACCGATGCGGGACGTGAAGCTCGTCTTTGACGCCGATCCGGATGAGATCGGGGCTTCCTTCGGCCAAACCTCTCACAAGCGCGACGATACGGCCGAGCGACGCCGCGGCGATCTTGTGCGTCACCTGCTTCGGCAGCTGGGCACGCGCCTCCTTGGTGGAGACACCGGCTGCGGGAGCCGCGTATGCGAAACCGACCTTCTCGCTCAGCGGGAGACCCATGACGACGGGCCCGTCCGCCGTGACCGCCACCGCGCGCAAGCCCCCGAAGAGACAGGGTGCCGCATTGTCGCCGTGCCCCTCGAAGCGCAACGCGGCTTCAAACGTCGCCTGGTCGTCCTGGGGCTTCCCCCGGACGGCGCGGGCGAGATCGAAGCCCGCCAGCACGGCGGTCGCCGATGCTCCCAACCCTCTCGCGATCGGAATCGTCGACCTCAGGCGGAGCGTGCCCGAGGGCTCGATGCGCTCGCGCGCAAGCTCCCTGGCGAAGATGGTCGCAACGAGGTCGGGCTCCGTCTCGTCGGTCAGGAACTCCAACGTACCGGTGCGCTCGACCGTCAGCCCGCCACCATCAGCCGGCTCGAAAGAGGCATCCAAGAACCGGTTCAGCGCGAGACCGATCGTGTCGTAGCCCGACCCGATATTCGAGGTCGAGCACGGTACCCGAACACGAGCGGCAGCCAACTCCGTCATGTCGGGAGCGCCTCCAACTCGATGCTCAACGCGGGAAGTGTCGCTTCGATTTCGTGCATGTGCTCGCTCTTGCTGGGTGTTCGGGCCAGCCCCGGCGGGAGCGGGATCTCTTTTCCGATGGCCGCCTCGACGATATCCGGGAATTTTGCCGGATGGGCGGTCGCCAGAATGACAGCGGGTTTGTCGGAAGCAACATCATGTCGCCTCGAAGCCGCAAACGCTACCGCCGAATGTGGATCCAGAACGTATCCGGTGCGCTCGTATACTTCGGCGATGCACCGCGTCGTCTGATCGTCCGTTACGGAGACACCGACGACATCGCGCCGTAGTGCGCCGGCGTCGTCATCGTACAACCAGAGAATGCGCTCCAGATTGCTCGGGGCACCCACGTCCATCGCGTTGGAGGCCGTGGAGATCGAGGGTCGTGGCTCGTACCCGTCTCCGGCGAGAAAGTCGACGAACGCCCGGTTCGTGTTGGACGCCGCGATGAAGCCGGATGACGCCATGCCCGCCCGCTGCGCAAGCAGGCCCGCGCAAAGGTTGCCGAGGTTTCCCGAAGGAACGACGAACCGCGGACGTACGCTGTCGGCATCCACGCCACCTCCCCGATCCGCCACACGCCGCGCAACACATATCGCAGCATATGCAAAGTATAGGGTCTGCGGGAGTAGGCGCGCGATGTTGATCGAGTTGGCAGAGGTGAGTCCGTACCGCTCGCCGAGCGATGTGTCGAGGAAGGCGTCCTTGACCATGCGCTGGCAGTCGTCGAAGGTCCCCCGCACTGCGAGCGCGTGCACGTTTCCGCCGAGCGTGGTCATTTGGCGGCGCTGACGCACGCTGACGCCCTCGCGGGGGAAGAGCACGACGACCCGGTATCCCTCGAGGCCGTGGAAAGCGTCGGCCACGGCGCCGCCGGTGTCGCCCGACGTTGCGACGAGTATCGTACGCGATCTGGTCTCGCCAACGCCGAGCTCGACCATCAACGCAGCCATGAATCGAGCCCCGACGTCCTTGAAGGCGTGCGTCGGGCCGTGAAAGAGCTCCAGGACGAATCGTCCCGGCTCGACCTCCACCAGCGGGATGGGGAACGTGAGCGCGCGCTCGACGACCCGGGCCACCGTCGCCCCCGGCACGTCGGGGAAGAGCACCGGTGCAGCCCAATGGGCCACGCGAACGACTTGGCCACGCACCGTTTCATCGGACCCCTCCCCCGTCGGGGCCTCGAAAGAGATTGGCGGTAGCACCGGGATCTCCACCGGCACGTACAACCCCCCGTCAGGCGCGAGACCTCGGAGCACGGCCTCACTGGACGGGACCGGGTCGGACCCCCGCGTGCTCGTGAAAGTGCTCATGCGCGGAATCTAGCCGCGCGACATCTCAGTTGCCGACGCGATCGTAGACGCGCGTCACCCTGATACGGCGCCCTCCGAGACTCGACTCGACAATCACTTCCATCCGGTCGGTGCCGGAGACCAACGCATAGCTCTCCGTGATGGTGATCTGATCGAACTTCCGTCGCATCCGCAGCGTATCGTCCTTCCACACGGCCCTGGCCTTCACGTGCGCGTCCGGTCCCAACTCGAACTCCGTATCCGCGCCGTCGAGCCGAAGCGACAACGGTTGTTGCCGGTTGAGTCGAAGAACCACGGTGCTATCGGATAGCTCGATATTGATGCGTCGGGCGGGCCGAAGCGCCCGCATCGCAGCCTGCATCTGCGCAGGCTCCGCCCCGGGAGGGGGAGCGCCGCCCGGACGGCCTCGCCCTGCCCCACCACGACCCGAGCTCCCAGAGCCACCCGACCCTCCCCGGCCGCCCGTTCCGCCTCTGGCACCGCGCCCACCAGGTCCCGGCTGACCTTCCACCCCCCGCCCGCCCCCGACCATATCCTGAAGGTTCTCACTGAGCTCTTCGTTCAGGCCCCAGAGTCCGGTAAGCGCAGCCTGGAAGGCCGGTGGGACCGGCTCGACATGGCCCCCACCACAGGCCGCTGCTACCAGGACAACACCAGCTGCCACGAACATCT
>JADFLD010000072.1 GCA_022564535.1 Gemmatimonadota bacterium | reverse complement strand
CCATTCCTTCAAAACCGTCGCATACAACACCATCATGGGACATACACTCTTCAAAAAAGTCTGGGACGCCCACACCGTGGCGATCCTCCCCACCGGCCAGACCCAGTTATTCATCGGCCTGCATCTTGTGCATGAGGTCACAAGTCCTCAGGCCTTTGACGGATTGCGCGAGACTGACCGTCGAGTGCGGTGCCCACAAAAAACGTTTGCAACCATGGATCATAATGTTTCCACGCGCACCAAGGATATCAATTTGGTTGAGGCGACCTCCCGTTTGCAGATGGAAACATTGGCTAAAAATTGTGCGGAATTCGGGATTACTCTTTATGATTTTGCAAACAAAGATCAGGGCATCGTCCACGTCATTGGGCCCGAGCTCGGCTACACGCAGCCCGGAATGACGATCGTATGCGGTGACTCCCACACGTCGACGCACGGCGCCTTCGGCGCTCTAGCTTTCGGTATCGGGACGTCCGAGGTCGAGCACGTCCTGGCCACGCAGACGCTTCCGCAGGCGGCGCCGAAGACTCTCGAGGTTCACGTCGACGGTCCCCTGCCCCGAGGCGTGTCGGCCAAGGACCTGATTCTGGCCATCGTAGGCCAGCTCGGCGTCGACGGAGCCGCCGGGCACGTCATCGAGTACACGGGTGAGGCCATCAGAAACCTATCGATGGACGAGCGCATGACCGTGTGCAACATGTCCATCGAGGCGGGCGGACGCGCGGGAATGATCGCCCCCGATGACACGACGTTCGAGTACCTCAGGGGCAAGCCGGAGGCGCCTCGAGGGAGCGCCTTCGACGAGGCCGTCTCGAGGTGGCGCCTGCTGGCGACGGATCGTGGTGCGCTCCACGATCGACGGGTCGTGATCGAAGCGTCTTCCCTCGAGCCGTTCGTGACCTGGGGTACGAATCCGGGAATGGTGCTGCCCGTGAGCGGAGTCGTCCCCGATCCGGAAGCCTACGACGATCCGGTGGACCGCGAGGCCGTCAGTCGGGCGCTCGAGTACATGGATCTTCAGCCGGGAATGGCGATTACCGACATCCTGGTGGACCGGGTCTTCTTGGGATCCTGCACAAATGGCCGCCTTTCTGACCTGAGAGCGGCGGCTCAGCTCCTGGAGGGCAAGAAGGTTCACGCCAGGGTATCCGCCATGGTGGTGCCCGGCTCGGTGCTCGTGAAGGAGCAGGCGGAAGCGGAGGGGCTGGACCGAATCTTTCGGGATGCAGGGTTCGATTGGCGGGAGCCGGGGTGCTCGATGTGTCTCGGGATGAACCCTGACATACTGCACCCGGAAGAGCGATGCGCCTCGACGTCCAACCGAAACTTCGAGGGGCGTCAGGGACGTAGAGGAAGAACTCACCTCGTGAGCCCCCAGATGGCTGTCGCGGCGGCCGTGACGGGACACTTCGTCGATGTGCGGGACTGGAGTGGAGCGGTGGAAGCCTTTTCGAAGCACACAGGACTCGTAGTCCCCCTCGATCGCGGCGACGTGGACACCGATCAGATCATCCCCAAGCAGTTCCTGAAACGCATCGAGCGAACGGGGTACGGCCAGTTCTTGTTCTTCGATTGGGCCAACGATGCTCAGGGCGAGCGAGTCCCTGACTTCGTCCTGAACCAGCCGGCGTACGAGGGTGCGAGCATTCTTCTGACCGGTCGCAACTTCGGTTGCGGTTCGTCTCGCGAGCACGCCGCCTGGTCGGTCTTGGACTACGGGTTTCGGGTGGTGATCGCACCGTCGTTCGCCGACATCTTCAGGAACAACGCCGACCAGAACGGCCTGATGGCTGTGGAGCTTTGTCCGGAAGAAGTGGAGACGCTCATGTCGAGGGCAGCGGCGGGCAACGGCTATAGGGTCAGCGTAGACCTGGAGCAGAAGGTCGTCCGCGACGCCGAAGGATTCGAGGCGCATTTCCAGATCGGCGACTTTCGGCGAGAGTGCCTACTCCAGGGGCTGGATCGCATCGGCCTCACGCTGCGTCATGAGGAGAGCATATCGGCGTTCGAGGAGGCTAGAGCCTCCTGATTACGGAGAGTGTGGCGGCGCCCGCACGGCAATGAGCGGCAAGGCGGTAGTTGAACAACGACGGACGGAGGCACGATAGATGGCTCAACTCGAAGGCAGCGGTGGGGGTTCTGTCGGAAAGCTCTGGCGAAAGCACGGAGGCGGCTACTACGCCGTCTTGGCCGTGGGTTCCTTCATCTACATGGAGATCAATAGCCTCATCGAATCGTTCAGCGGCTCGTCGGACATCATGGAATTCGTAAAGTCCGAGGTTGTCGGCGCGATCCTTACGTTCGGCTTGGAGACCATCCTCAATACCTTCCTGGCCGGAATCTGGCCCTTCATGTGGGCCAGCTGGATGGGCACCACCACCGCGCTCGCGTGGGCGGGCGGTGGCTACGTCGTGTGGACGGTGATCGTCGCCTGGCTACTCGCTCGACGAGAGAAGGAGTACCGCAAGGAGTTGGGTCTGTAGCCTGTGCAGGAGTGCCACGCGCCCCGAGCCTACGACCGCGCCGCGATCTCCGCGAACGCTTCCGCCAGGTATCGACCGGTCGCGCTCTCCGGAACGCCCGCGATGGTTTCCGGCCGCCCCATGGCGACGATCTCTCCCCCGTTCTTGCCCGCCCCGGGGCCCAGATCGACCACCCAATCGGCGACACGGATGACGTCGAGGTTGTGCTCGATAACGAGTACGGTGTTGCCCGCATCGACCAGGCGACCCAAGACGTCGAGTAACTTGCGGACGTCCTCGCCAGCGAGACCCGTGGTCGGCTCGTCGAGAATGAAGAGCTTCCTGCCCTTCTTGCCGGACGCGTGGACGAGCTCGCGAGCGATCTTGAGCCGCTGCGACTCCCCGCCCGACAGCGTGGTAGCGGGCTGGCCCAGTCGCAGGTAGCCGAGGCCGACCTGCTGCAAGTGCCAGAGCGTCTTTCCGAGCCGACGCTCCCGGATGAAGAACCGGATCGCTTCGTCGACCGTCAGCTGGAGCACATCCGCGATCGTGCGGCCACGCACCTTCACGTCGAGGATCTCCCGCTTGTATCGGCGTCCCCCACAGCCATCACACGACACGAAGACGTCGGCCATGAAGATCATTTCGACCTCCACGGCCCCTGCCCCTTTGCATTCCTCACACCGCCCGCCGTCGACGTTGAAGCTGAAGTGGCCGGGCCCATATCCTCTCTCCCGGGCCAACGGTACTTCGGCGAAGAGCTTCCGGACTGCGTCCCAGGCTTTGATGTACGTCACCGGATTCGAGCGGGGCGTGCGGCCGATCGGAGATTGGTCGACCAGAACGACTTGATCGATGTGCGCTATCCCCTCGAGCGCATCGTACTCGCCCACTACCTCGCCCAGGTGCTCCTTGGCACTCGTGTCTCCGCCCCCGAGCTCACGTTCGACTGCGCGGTAGAGTACGTCGTGCACCAACGTCGACTTCCCAGATCCAGACACTCCCGTGACGACCGTGAGGGTCCCGAGCGGGATCTCGACGTCGATACCCCTGAGGTTGTGCTGGCGGGCGCCTCGCAGAGCCAGGCACGGCCCGTCCACGCGGCGTGGCCGGTCCGGCGGCAGGATGGGAACCCGCCCGGACAAGTACCGCCCCGTCACGGTGTCCTCTTTCTCGAGCTGACTCGGCGTGCCCTCGAAGACGATCTCGCCACCGTGCTCTCCAGACCCCGGCCCGAGTTCCACGACGTGGTCCGCGCAACGAATCGCCTGGGCATCGTGCTCCACCACTACCACGGTATTGCCGGCCGCCCTCAGTCGTTTCAGCAGATCGAGCAACGCCCCTGTATCCTTCGGATGAAGGCCGATCGTCGGCTCGTCGAGAACGTAGAGGGTATCGACGAGAGCTGAGCCGAGGGAGTTCGCGAGGTTGATGCGCTGCGCCTCTCCCCCAGAGAGCGTACGCATTTGCCGGCTGAGCGACAGGTACCCGAGCCCCACGTCGACGAGAAACCCGACACGATCACGGAGTTCCCGCAGAATCGTCTCCGCGATCTGTTCTTCCATCGCGCTCAACTCGATCCCTTCGAGCCAGGGGGCGAGGTCTTCGAGCGGGAAGTCGGCCACCTCGGCGATGCTGAGCTCTCCGACCGTCACATTGAGGGCCTGCGCCCGGATGCGAGCACCGCCACACTCTCGGCACTTCTTTGGACTCTGATACCGCCGGAGGTAGACACGGATGTACTGCTTGTACCGTTTCCTCTCCTTCGACACCAGGAACGGAACGACGCCCTTGAAGCCCTTGACCCCGTACATCACCTCCTCTCTGAACTTTTCGGGCAGCTCCTCCCAAGGAGAGTAGAGCGAAACGCCCCGGTCGGACGCGAAGGCTCGAAGCTTGTCCCGCTCGCGACGGTAGCGGGGCTTCGCCCACGGATCCACCGCACCCTCGGATAGGGAGCGAGCCCGGTTGGGGATGACCAACTCGGTGTCGTAGTCGAGCGTAGCGCCGAATCCCGTGCAGAGTGGGCAGGTACCGTACGGACTGTTGAACGAAAAGAGCTGGGGCGATGGATCCAGAAAAGTGACGTCCGGATGCTCCGGACAACGGAAGTGCTCTGTGAAGAGGAGCCGGTCGGCCTCGTCAGGCAGGGGATCGCTGACGACGACGACTGCTTCACCGTCTCCCTCCACGAAGCACGTCCCCAAGGAGTCCGCGAGTCTCTCCGAGTCGGCCCGATCGACTTTGAGCCGATCGACCACGACCAGGATCTCGTCGGCCGCGGTCACGTCACGCCCGAGTCCCTCGGGTGTCTCCGCCTCCGCGAGGGACAGGTCCACCACGTCACCGTCGACGAGCAGGCGGACGAAGCCCATCGCGCGCAGGTTCGACACGACGAGCTCGTGCTGGATCTCGGCGCTTCGAGGGAGCGGAAACGTCACCTGGATGCGCGCGCCGTCGGGCAACGCCACCACGCGGTCGACCGCAGAGCTCACGGTATCGGGACGCACGTGCCGACCACACTCAGGACATCGCGTTCGCCCCACCCGTGACCAGAGCAGCCGCATATAGTCATAGACGTCCGTCGCGGTTCCCACCGTGGACCGACTCGACTTGGTGGGGTTCTTCTGCTCGATGGCGACCGCAGGCGAGATCCCCTCGATCGAATCGACGTCCGGCTTCTCCATGCGGTCGAGGAACTGCTTGGCGTAGGTAGACAGGGATTCGACGTAGCGCCGTTGCCCCTCGGCGAAGAGGGTGTCGAGCGCGAGAGAACTCTTTCCCGAGCCGGATGGGCCCGTAATCACGGTGAGACTCCGCCGGGGGAGGTCGAGATCGATGCCCTTGAGGTTGTTTTGGCGGGCACCTCGTATGCGGATCGGCTCGTTCATCTCGTCGGCTGCGATGTGGGGTGCGGGGAGGGATGATAAACTCGTCGTCCAGTGAGCCGGAACCGAGAGCCGTGGTCCCCGGTCGCCCGGACCCGCGTTGTTCCCAACGGGTATCCTCCCAACCGTCGAAAGGCTTCGACAGCTCCTGGTCCCGCACGCGCCCCGGTCGCTCGCCGCACCCTCGCCCACGAGGCCCGCTTTACCGAATGGCTGACGCCGCGACACTCCACGAAGAAGAGGCGCTGGGCAAGGCGTACGACGCCCGTCTGATGCGGCGGCTGCTGCGCTACTTGCGGCCCTACTGGCGACACGTCGCCCTCACGCTCGTCGTGCTTCTGGTGGGCTCCGCGTTGGCGATCGTGGGGCCGTGGATTACACTGGTGGTCATCGACGAGGCGATCCCGACCGGCGACACCGCTTACCTTGGCCTGCTCGCCGCGGCGTACATGGGTTCGATCGTTCTCGGAGCCTTCGTGCAGTACGCGCAGGCGGTCATCACGACGTGGCTCGGGCAGTCGGTCATGTACGACCTCCGAGCCGAAATCTTCGAGAAGTTTCAAGAACTGGATCTGGAGTTCTACGACAAGAACCCGACCGGGCGTCTCATGACGAGGATCACCAACGACGTCGAGACCTTGAACAATCTGTTCAGCTCGGGGCTGGTCACGGTCTTCGGCGACATCTTCACGCTGGTGTTCATCGTCGGCGCCATGCTCACCATGAACTGGCGCCTGGCGCTCGTCTCCTTCAGCGTTCTCCCGCTCGTCTTCATCGCCGCGTTTCTGTTCCGCGCGCGCATCCGCTCGGCGTACCGCGACATTCGCGTGCGCATCGCCCGGGTGAACGTGTTCCTGCACGAGCACATCACGGGCATGCGAGTCGTGCAGTTGTTCAACCGGGAGGAGGCCGACGCCGAGCGGCTCGCCGAACTCAACGAAGACCACCTTCAGGCGCACCTGCGCTCGATCACCTACTACGCACTCTTCTTCCCCGTCATCCAGTTCTTCACCGCACTCGCGCTCGCGCTCATCATTTGGTACGGCGGCGCGCGCATGCTCGACGGAGCGCTCACGGTCGGCGTGATCGCAGCATTCCTTCAGTACGCCAGACGCTTCTTCACGCCCATTCAGGACCTATCCGAAAAGTACAACCTCCTTCAAGCGGCGATGGCGTCGTCCGAGCGTGTCTTCTTGTTGCTCGACGAGGAGGTCGTCATCAAAGACGTCGACGAGCCCAGCACTCTTCCCCCGGAGGGGAGAGGGGGCATCGTCTTCGAAAACGTGTGGTTCGCGTACGGGAACGACGAACATGGGGAGCCCGATTGGGTGCTCGAGGACGTGAGCTTCGAGGTCGCTCCGGGCGAGAAGGTCGCGATCGTCGGGCACACCGGCGCCGGCAAGACGACTTTGATCAACCTGCTCATGCGATTCTACGACGTGAGCCGGGGCACGATTCGGCTCGACGGGATCCCCATCGCGGAGGTGCCGATTGCGGACCTCAGGGCGAGAATCGGGCTGGTCCTTCAGGACGTCTTCCTCTTCAGCCAGGACGTCGGGTACAACATCCGCCTCGGCTCACCCGACATCGGGAAGGACCGGGTTGTAGAAGCCGCTGAACGTGTGGGTGCCTCCACGTTCATCGACCGTCTCGAGCGTGGTTATGAACAGCCGCTCGGTGAGCGTGGCTCCACCTTGTCCGTGGGCGAGCGCCAACTCGTCAGCTTCGCGCGCGCGCTGGCTTTCGACCCTTTGATCCTGGTCTTGGACGAGGCGACGAGCTCCGTGGATTCCGAGATCGAGCAGAAAATCGAGCAAGCCACCGACGAATTGCTGAAAGGGCGCACGTGCCTCGTGATCGCCCATCGACTCTCCACGATCCAGAACGCCGATCGGATCGTCGTTCTGCACCACGGTAAGCTGAGCGAAATGGGCACCCACCGGGAGTTGCTCGCCGCCGGTGGACTCTACGCCAAGCTGCACGAACTCCAGTTCGCGCCTGCGGTCGGGGTCTAGAAGAGCCGCGACCCACTGCGCCCAACATCCTGCATAACAATATGTTACGGGGCGTGGGTTGCGCCCTATTTTACAGAGGTTCCCTGGGCGACTGGCGCTCGACGGGCGAAATCGTATCGACGGGCAGGGGGGGCGGCAGCGTATCCGACCGCACGGTCGCGGTATCCGGCACCACGTCATCGGTGGTCGGCAAAGAGTCGGTGGGCACCGGGAGCGCGGCGACGGAGTCGATCACGAGCTGCCGTCGCGACACGGGCGTGAGCAGACCGGCGACGCGTACGAGCGGCTCCGTCTCGAAGCCTCCGACGGGCTCGAGGGCAGCTTCAGTGTAGCGAGCCCCAGGATTCCAGAGGATCCACTCTTGGATCCCCGCATCGTACACCGCCTGAATCTGAGCGCGAACTTCTGCCGCACCGTAGATCGGTTCGCCCAAGCTGAAGTCCTGAAGCCACGGACGCGTGAGACCCGCACTCTCTACCGCCGCAGACCTGCGCACCCCATGGTTCA
>JADFLD010000071.1 GCA_022564535.1 Gemmatimonadota bacterium | reverse complement strand
GCGTGATAGTCGCCTTCGCCAGCGAGCGCTCGACGCGCTTCGGTGAGGAGATTCCGGATGAGCGCTTCGTGTTGGGCTTGCGACCGGCGCTTGCTTTTCTCGAGACCTTTCTTCTGGAGGTTGCCGAGTGCAGTCTCAATATTCGTCGAGTCACTGGCCTGGATCGCGTCGTAGCGAGCGAGTTCGGTCTGTGTCTGTGTCTGGTCGTTATCACTCGACATCCTACGCACCACCTTTCGTCGCTACGTCAGCCGGATCAGCGCCGTCGAACAATGCTGCAGCACGCTCTGTCGGCACGAACCCGGTCAGACTGTCTCGAGGGTCAACCTCGGGGAGTTCGTATACTGGGTCGCCCTTCCGGTCGGAGAATCGATCAGAGAACTGCGAGTGACGCTCCGACATATCGGGCAGTCGGTTCTTGTCCGCGGGGAAGACGAGCGTGATCTTCTGGACCTCGACGGAGGCGTCGCCGACGACGCGCCCGTCTACTAGCTGCGCGATCGAGCCAACGGTTAATGCGTGAACCTGACTTCCGTCTCGGTCATCGTTCATCGGATTGGCCTGTGGTCGGTGGTGGCTCTACCGAAAAAGAGAGGGGCCCCGCAGAGCGGTCAATCTGCTCCGCGGGGCCCGGTCCCGACGGACCGACTACGCTTATCTGCCGCCACTGGGAGCGGCGCCCGAGCTCGACTGCAGCCGAGCAATCACTTCCTGTGTCAGGTCGAGCGCGGCGTCCGCTGAAACAATCGAACCCGCTGCGGCATCGAGAATCATGGAGTAGGCCCCCTCCTCCCGAATCGCTTCGATAACGGCGGTGATGTTGTCCATCACCGGTTGGATGAGAGCGGCCCGACGCCGGCTCGCCAATTCTTGAAGTTGAGCGGTCCGCTGCTGATAGTCCTGGAACTTGACTTGCAACTGCTGCTCGCGATTGGCCTTGGCCTCAGGCGAAAGCGTCAGTTGCTGCTGCTGTAGCGCAGCTTCCAGATTCTGAATTTCGGATTCAAGCCGGGAAATCTCACTTTGGTATCCCTGCATTTCCTGATCGAACTGCTGCTGGGCAGCCTCGGCGCCGGGAGCGCTGAGCAGGATCTCCTGAGAATTGACATAGGCGATCTTGAGCGTCTGCGCCTCAACGCCCCCCGCCGAAAACAAGAACGTCAGCGCGGTCAGCGCGAATGAGGTGCGTCGCATGTTCATACTCCGTCTTGGTGTCTTGCCGCCGAACACTTCGTAGTCTTGTATGGGACGACAGGTTCCCATGTTCCGTAGTCGGGAGGAGATCCGGGGCTTGGTGGCCTACCGTCCCGCTCCCATGCGGAAATGGAGCTGCCAGCCAGGGAAGTCCCGGTCGAAGCCGTACGCGTAGTCGAGCCCGATCGGACCAAAAGGGGTCACGATCTGCATGCCGAAGCCAGCACCGCGGAAGAGGCTCGTCGAATCGAACTCGGACGGACTCCGCCAGACCGAGCCCGCGTCGTAGAAGGCGGCAAGCCCCAGTTGACCGCTGAGACGGATCGCGTACTCGGCGGTCAGGCTGAAGAAGGCGTCACCCAAGCGGCCGATGTCGGTGATGCCGTCCGCACCCTTCGGGAAATAACCCTGGGGGGTGATCGACGTCTCACCGTAGCCGCGGAGATTCTGACCGAATTGCACGCCACCCATCCAGAACCGATCGAATGGGAAGGCGCCCGCGTCGCCGAAAATCGCGCCGCCACGTAGCGTCAGGCCGAGCGCAAAACGCACGCCTCCGCCCGAAGCGTTCCCACCGAGCCGGCCGACGGGCACCCACCAGCTGCCGTCGCCCAACACCCGCGTGAATTGACCGTCACCACCGAGGAATCCCCCATTCTGCTGGATCTCGATGTTCTGCCTCGAACCGATCGTCGGGAAGAGCGGGTGATCCAAGGTCTGACGTGTGATTCCGAGAGTCAGCTGACTCTGAACGCCCGGAGGACGACCGAAGAGCGAGGTGTCGTCCACTTGGTCGAAGAGCTCGTACTTGGTCCGTGAGATCCCGTACCCGAGGAAGATTCGCGTGTACTGGGACCTTTGCCAGGGGAAGCCGAACCGCGTGCTCATCCCCACACGCCTGCGCCGCCCCGACGAGAACTGAAAGAATCTGTCTCTGGAATTGAAGAGCGAGATCGTTCCGGACGTCCGGCTCTGCAGGAGCGCCGGGTCGGTATAGGACAGCTCGAAGCTGTTCAGGTATCGTCCGAAGTCCCACCGAAGCGAACCTGACTTCGCCTGCCCGAAGAGATTCGGCTGGTCGTATCCGATGAAGCCCGAGAGCCCGACTCCACCACCGACGGAGGTGCCGAAGTTGATCGACCCGGTTTGCTTCTCGACGACATGGAACGTGATGTCGACGTCACCATTTTCGAGCGGAGTGATATCCGGAAACGGCATCGGGGTCTCGAAGAACCCCAACGCGGAGATGTTCTGGTAGCTCTGTAGCAGTCGATCCTGGTTGTAGACGTCGCCCGGCAGGGTGAACATCTGGCCTCGAATCACCCATTCATAGGTGTATTCATTCCCGGAAATCGACACACGGTTCACGATGGCCGGCGTGCCCTCTACAATCTGCCACGTCGCGTTGACCATCGGGCTGCCGTCGTCGTCCTCGACGATATCGACGACCGGATTCACCTGGACGTACAGATATCCCTCATTCCGATAGCGCTCCTGAACGCCCTGGATCGCGCCGCTGAAGGCTTCCGCGTCGAAAATCTGCCCCGCTTCGTTCGCGATCCCTCCACCCGAAGCGAGTCCGAGGCTGCCCAGGATTCCACCGCCTCTGCGCTCGCGGAACAGCCCCTCCAGCTCCTCATCCGTGAATACGGTGTTGCCCTCCACCGTAAACTCGCCGAGCCGATACTGCTGTCCCTCCTCGATGGTCAGCTCGATGCGTGCCTTGCCCGTCGTCGGATCGATGACGATCGTGTCGTTGACAACCTTGAAATCGAGATACCCCTGCGAGCGGTAGAGCCGGGGCAAGTTGTCGTGAAGATCGATCGCGAAGTCTATGGGATCGTACGACCCCGACCGGAACCACCAAAAGCCCTCGGCTCGGGTCGACATCACCCCCGCGAGGACCTCATCTCCGAGCCGCTCGTTGCCGATGAACCGGACGTCGGCGACGGTGACTCGCTGTCCCTCCGTAACGACGAGAATCACCTCGATCTCGTTCTCCGCGTCCTCGATTTCAACGATCCGCTCCGCAATCTCCGCAAAGGGGATGCCTTCGGACGCGAGCTCGGACCGGATGAACGCCCTGGCATCGAGAATCGCCTGCCGACTGAGCGGGAAGCCGGCATCGAGACCCGTGGTGTCCCGAACCTCGCGGGCCGATACGTTCTGGAGCCCGTCGATCGTCACCCGACGGATGATCGGCTGCTCCTCCACCTCGATGATGACGACGTACGGCTGCCCTGGCGCTTGCTGGGCGCGGACGACGATGTCCCTGAACTGCCCCGTTGCCAGCAGCTCCTTGAGACCGCGCTGAATCGCCCGGTAGGTGACCTCCTGACCCGGCTGAATCGCGAAGAGCGACAGGATCACCTGCGCCTGAATTCGATTGTTCCCCTTCACTACGAGCGAATCCACGCGAACCAAACCCACCTGCTGGAGCGACTGCGCGACGACAGGCGTGTTGGATTGGGCCGCCAGCACAACGAAGAAGGCGCCCGCAAGCGCGGTGGCCTTCCCCCAGTTGCGGCGGGCTCGAATCGTTGTCTGGCTCACGTCTTGGTCTTCGACTCCGCGCGAAGAATGAGCCCCTTGGCGTCAGGATCGACGTCCACCTCGATCTCGTCGCCGTCACTGAACTCAGCCTGCAGAATCTTCTCGGAGAGCGGGTCCTCCAAATAGCGTTGAATCGCACGCTTGAGCGGGCGGGCTCCGAACTTCTCGTCGTAACCCTGTTCGACGAGGAACTCGATCGCGGCATCGGTGCAGTGGAGCGTGATGTTTTCCTCCTCGAGGCGGCTGCGCACGTCCTTCATGAGGAGGTGGACGATTTCCCCGATCTCGCTCCTGGTCAAAACATGGAAGACGATCATCTCGTCCACCCGGTTGAGGAACTCCGGGTTGAACGCCCTCTCGATTTCCTTCGACACCTTGTCCTTCATGATGTCGTAACTGGTCTGCGCATCGGCAGCCTGGAACCCGAGACCGGGGCCTTTGCTGATATCACGAGCACCGAGGTTGGACGTCAGTATCAAGACGGTGTTCTTGAAGTCGATTACGCGACCGTAGTTGTCCGTCAGATGCCCTTCGTCGAGAACTTGCAACAGGATGTTGAACACGTCCGGGTGAGCCTTCTCGATCTCGTCGAGCAGAACGACCGAGTACGGGCGCCGCCTGACGGCCTTCGTCAGCGCGCCCGAGTCCTCGTAACCGACGTAGCCCGGGGGCGCACCGATGAGGCGCGAAACGGAGAACTTCTCCATGTACTCGCTCATGTCGACGCGGATCAACGCGTCGCGGTCATCGAATAAGAACTCGGCGAGTGCACGGGCGAGCTCCGTCTTACCGACTCCCGTCGGACCGGCGAAGATGAACGAACCGATCGGACGGCGCGGGTCCTTGAGCCCTGCCCGACTCCGTCGGATGGCACGGCTGATCGCCTGTACGGCTTCGTGCTGCCCAATGATCTGCTTATGAAGCTCCTCCTCCATGTGAACGAGGCGCTCCGACTCCGTCCGGCGGATTCGCTGAACCGGAATCCCCGTCCACCGACCCACTATGAACGCGACCTCCTCGGTGGTGATCTCAGGCCGATGTTGCTTGCGCTCCTCCTCCCATGCCTCCTGACGCTCTCGAATCGCCTCGCCGAGCTCTCGCTCCTCGTCTCGCAACTCCGCTGCGCGCTCGAAGTCCTGTTCGCCGATCGCCTCTTCCTTCTTCTGAGCGATCTCCGCGAGCTGCTTCTTGAGCTCCTCAACATCGGCCGGCGGAACCTGACTCGCGATGCGCGCCCGCGCGCCCGCTTCGTCGATCACGTCGATCGCCTTATCCGGCAGGAAGCGATCCGTGATGTAGCGATCGGAGAGCTTGGCGGCGTGCTCCAGCGCTTCGTCGGAGATGATTACGCGGTGGTGATCCTCGTAGTGCTTTCGCAGTCCCTTGAGGATCTCGACGGTCTCCTCGACGGCTGGAGGTTCGACGACCACCGGCTGGAAACGCCGCTCGAGCGCCCCATCCTTCTCGATGTACTTCCGGTATTCATTGAGCGTCGATGCCCCGATGCACTGCAACTCGCCCCGCGCGAGGGCCGGTTTCAGCATGTTGGACGCGTCGATGGCCCCCTCGGCCGCACCTGCACCCACGAGTGTATGCAACTCGTCGATGAAGAGGATGACCGTCTTGGCCTGCTGGATATCGCTCATGACGGCCTTCAAGCGCTCCTCGAACTGCCCCCTGTACTTGGTGCCGGCGATTACGGCTGCCATATCGAGGGCAAGTACCCTGTACCCCTTCAGAGCCTCGGTGACCTCGCCACTCGCAATCATCTGGGCCAGCCCCTCGACGATGGCCGTCTTGCCCACGCCCGGCTCTCCGATGAGGACCGGGTTGTTCTTCTTCCGACGACACAGGATCTCGATGACTCGTTCGATCTCGTCGGTCCGTCCAATGGTCGGATCAAGCTTGGTCTGCCTAGCGAGCTCGGTGAGGTCGCGGCAAAAATGATCGAGCGCAGGGGTCTTCGACTTCTTGGCCCCGGACTTCTCGGAACCGCCAGGCGTCACGTCGCTACCCCCTCCGATTCCCGCAGGCTCGGACGGCGCAACGTCGGAATTGAGAACCTTGAGCGTCTCTCCACGCGCGTTGTCGAGCGAGACGCCGAGCGAGTTGAGTACCTGCGCGGCGATCCCCTTCTCCTCACGAAGAAGTCCGAGCAGGAGGTGCTCGGTACCCACGTAGGAGTGGTTGAAGTCCCGCGCCTCCGCCATCGCGAACTCGAGCACTTTCTTGGCCCGCGAGGTATAGGGCAGTTCTCCGAGCGCAATCGTCGCCTTGCCCTTTCGGACCGACTCTTCAACGCGCTCGTGAATCTGCTCGAGATCGACGCTGAGGTTCTCGAGCACGGCAGCAGCGACTCCCTCACCCTCACGGATGAGGCCGAGCAGAATGTGCTCTGTGCCGACGTAGTCGTGCTGTAGCCGGATGGCTTCTTCGCGCGCCATCGCCAGAACCTTCCGTACTCGGTCAGTGAAGTTGTAGTTCATTACCCGTCAGGGTTGCTCTGAGAGTTCGTCACCGTCGGATGCGTCGTCGTCCGAGGGAACATCCCCCTCCGTAATAAGGATGCGTCGCACATATGAAGCTCGGTGCGCGTCGCTTTCGGCTTGAGGAAGGTCGCGACCGGCTGCCTGCTCCAGATGAGCCGGTTGCGTGAAAATCATCATCTTGTTGAGGGTATATACACGGAGCCGCGGGAGTAGTTTCAGGCTCACCCCGAGCCTCACTCCCGACAACAGGTTCATGAGTTCTTCGAAGGGCAACGAGCGAGCGTAACGCAGCAATCCGTAGGCCCGCCAGATCTTGTCCTCCGTCACGCCGCGAGCGTCGCGAAGCAGGACCTGGCGTGCGTGCAATTCGTCGTTGATGACCTTCCGCACAATACGGTCGAGGTGGTCGATCAGGTCTTCCTCCGTACGCCCGAGCGTCGTCTGGTTCGACACTTGGAAGAAGTTTCCGATGACTTCGGACCCCTCGCCGTACAAGCCCCTGAAGGTGAGCCCCAACTCACCGAGCCCCTTCAAGGTCTTACCGATCTCCTTTGTCAGAACGAGCCCTGGCAAATGCATGAAGACCGAAGCTCGCAGCCCCGACCCGACGTTCGTGGGGCAACTCGTCAGGAAACCGAACTCAGGGTGATACGCAAAGGGAAGCTCCCGCCCCAACTCCTCGTCCAGTCGGTCGACCAGGCGCCACGCCTCCTGGATCCTGAGGCCCGACAGCAGGCTCTGCACGCGGAGGTGATCCTCCTCGTTCACCATGACGCTCACCGGGTCCCGGTTCGACAGGTGGACCGCGGTGGCGCGCTCAGGCTCAGCCCCATCCGTACCCAAGAGTTCTCTCGTTACCAGGCGACGCTCCAGCAAGATTCGACGCGTCCTCTCCGCCACCGAGGGGATCTCCAGCAGCGTCCCGCCTCGCAACATCTCCGTTCGCCCAACCGAGCCCTTGAACTGACGAAGAACCGCCTCACGGTCGTTCACCCGAGCTCGCTGCCCGAACGCATACCCCTGCAGATTTCTGGCGAGGCGCACCCGAGTGGAAAGCACGATGTCGGCATGCTCGCCGCTCGCGTCCAGCCAACCCAGCCCGTGATCCGGAATTGCGTCGAAGGGGTCCATGAATCGTGTCAAGCAGGCTCGAGGCTACGAATTTCGTCTCGGAGCTCCGCGGCCCGCTCGAAGTCCTCGTCGTGTACGGCCCGATCCAACCCGCGCCGCAACCCTTCGAGGCGTTTCTCCAACTCCGAAGCGGTCGGATCGGGCGGAAGGTACACCTTGCCCACGTGCTTTACACCCCCGTGGATTCGCCTCAAGAGACGGGGCAACTGCTCGCCGAACGTCTCATAACAATGGGGGCATCCGAGTCGCCCGGTCCGCCGAAAATCAGCGAACGTAAGGCCACAGAACGAACACTCGGTTTCCGCGGTGCCCACCCCCGGGGCGTCGTCGTCGGTCATCTGGGCGATGACCTCGATAAGCGGAACGTCCGACACATCCGGCGTCGTTTCGAGCCCCTTCTCCGTGGCACATTGCTCGCAAAGATGATGCGTCGACATCTCGTTGTTGATGATTTGAGTCAGGTGCACGACCGCGTCCGTCGAACCGCAGTTGTCACAGACCATGTCCGCCATCGCTCGCTCCTT
>JADFLD010000070.1 GCA_022564535.1 Gemmatimonadota bacterium | reverse complement strand
AGTTGGAGCCGAAGCTCGGGCGGCCGAGCCCAGGCTCGAGCGGCTGAGAGATCTCCCAGCGATCGATCTCCTCGTACGTGGTGGCGTCTACCGCGATGATGTCGTTGGTGAAGAAGTACAGCGTTTCGCCGTCGGGCGAGTACCGGAAGCTGACATTCTCACGCGGTTCGTCGTCCGGCCAAGGGACCGTGTCGGTGACCTGCTTCGTGTTCAGGTCGTACTCGAGAATGAACGGCCCCTCGACCGTATAGCGATCCGAGTGCTTCGTGTAGCGCTTCACGAAGAGGATGGCCTTGTCGTCGGACGGGTGCGGTGCGAAGCCGTTGATGCGCACGGAGACGCTGTCGTGCGACAGCGTGAACTCATCGATCACCTCGAGGGAGGCGATGTCGACGATTTCTATGTTCTGCGCGGAGGCCTCACTGACGTAAAGGAGCGTCTTGGCTGCGTTTACCTGAATCCTGGTCGAAATGAAATGGCGCATGCGGATACGGTCCACGATCTGCTCGGACGCCTCGTCCCAGACGAGGATATCGTTCGAGTACGTTGCGATGTACCACGTCGCGGTCGCCTGGGCCGCGACCGTCGTGGTCGTGCCGGCAAGGAGCGCCAGGGCCATCGCGTTTCGGAGCATCGTACCCATGGGTGTTCCGACTACGGAAAGATGAGGTCGAGTTTCCGCCAATCCTTCTGGGCGGAGGCGCACTGGCCAGTCCAGTCTGCCGCGTAGTTCAGCTGATCGGGCACATGCGAGGGCCAGAAACACGACAGGTGGCAGTCGAAGATGTCGCGCTCGACCGGCTGGCAGAGTCCGGCGGTCCCACCCTGGGCATCGACTTCCCAACCCGGCGAGAACACGAGCGAGCAGCCGAGCGGGAAGTGAGGGCCGTTCTCCTCGTGGGGCGGCGTGCGCAGTCCCACGACGTCCATGTCGTCGGCCCTCGCCTTCGCCGCCTCGTGCGCGACGTAGGTCTCGATTCGGTTGGCCTTTTGATTGATGGCCTTCAGGTGCTTCACGGGATCGCCTCCACGTGCGATATCTGCGACGCTCAGGCGTCGAAACGCTCAAGGAATTTCGGGTTCTTCTCCGCCAGGGCTCCGTAGATCTCCAGGCAAATGTGGGTCCAGCTGCGAACCCAGTTGCAGTAGTGCAGATTCGCGTGCGACGAGTCGCCGTAATGAACGTGCGCCTCGTGGTAGCATCCGCCCGAGCAGATCGGACGGGCCCAGCAGGTGTGGCAGTCCGTCTTCGAAGCGATGTGATGATCGACGAGGAACTTCTTCTGTTTCTCGCGGTCCACGCCCTCGGTCACGCTGCCGATGGTGTGCTCCGGAGAGCCGGCGAAGCGGTGACAAAGCGAGACGTCACCGTCCGTCGCCACGCCCATCAGCCCCAGGCCGGCTCCGCATCCATACGCCTTGCTCACACCCTTGTGGATCTCCTCGATCGTGTCCTTCACGTTCGAGAAGCCATGATGCTCATCGCGGAGCGCGCATTCCATCCACTCGTTGGCAAGCTCCTCGAACTGAAGCAGCATGTGGTCCTTGCCCTCGGGCGTGATGGCGTAGTCATGCTCGTCCTTCGACGTAACGGGCGCGAGCCCCACTTCCCAGAACCCGATCTCTTCCGTCAGGTGTCGGAAGATCTCGAGGACGTTGAGGTTCTTCTGCGTGAGGGTCACGCGGGCGCCGATGGGACGTGTTTTATGCACCCGCAACAGCTCCTTGATCTTCGGGAGCACGACGTCGTACGTGCCCTTGCCGTTGTGGAAGACACGCAGACCGTCCTGCACCGGCTTTGGGCCGTCGATCGAGATCGTCACGCAGACGTGGTTGTCGGCCAGCCACTGGATGATATCCGGCTTCAACAGCGTCCCGTTCGTGGTGAGGCTGAACTCGATGCGCTTTCCCTCCTCGGCGGCGCGCCGGCGCGCGTAGGCGACCGTTTTCTGAAGAACCGGGAAGTTCAGAAGCGTCTCGCCGCCGAAGAACGTGAGGTGTACGACCTCCTGGCCCTTGGACTCCGCGAGCAGGAAGTCGACGCTGTCCTCGGCGGTGTCGTCGCTCATGAACTTCGGCTGCTTTCCGTACTTCGTGTCGACGATCTTGTCCTCGCCGTACTCGTAGCAGTACGTACACGCGAGGTTGCACTTGTTGGTGACGTTCAGAACCATCGTGTTGAGCGGAAAGTCTTCCGGTGGCAGGTCGTGGGGAACCTGCTCCTTGGGCGCGTCGACGTCACCGACAGCCCGAATTTCCCTCAGCTCGTCGATGCTCTCGAGGACGCGGTCCACGGTATACCGGCCGGACAACTCGTCGACGATGCTATCGGTCGTCCTCGGGCCTGACTCGAGAGCGTCGAGGATCGCCCCTCCGGCCTCGTCGAGGCGGAAGATGCCGGCAGACGGGACCATGTAGAGGAAGCGGGCATCATACGCCCCGAACGCATGAAAATCGCGAAGCGCGAGCATCTGGTCTGAGCCTACGTCAACGGAAGGATTCATCGCTGGACCTCACGCCAGGGTTCGAAACGAATATAAAGTGGCACGGTGACGATGAGATGCGCCCGCGCCGTGAGTTTCCCATCGCTCTCGGTCTCATGCGTGGCGATCACCCACACATCCCCGAGGTTATTGCGGTTGCCCGACCGATTTGGGTTGGGGCCGTCGATGGCCGGGCTGAAGACGCCGTCCTGGCCCATGGAGCCGACGAAGTCGATGTCATCGTCCCCGAACACCGTCGCGTACTCTTCAATACGCCACGAGACGTCGACCCGCCCGAGCTCGAGGTCGTCTTCGGTGCCCGGCTCTCCGTCGGCCCCGTCGTCGTACCCGATCGCTTCGAACGTCTGGTAGCCTTTCGGAAAGGCCACGCCGCCGACGCGTGCCATCCCCGTCTGCGGGGTCACCGCGATCCGATCGACGCCGTCGTGGACGATCACGGCTTCCTCTACGATGGAGCCGAAGGCGAAGAGGTCCCGCGCGCCGACGCTGGCATCCGCGTCGATCGTGAGCCGAACTCGGAGCGCTCCGCCGTCGGGCCCGTCGACCGAACCGACCGAAATGCCCGGTCCGAAGTCCAGGTCCGACGCGGAGGCGGAGGTCAGGCCCCCACCGAAAACGCGAACCTCCACCGAGGTGCCGCGCTCGACCGCTTTCGGGTAGATGCCTGTCACGACGACGTCCGCCCCGACTCGGCGTAGCGTCACGTCGGGCCCCATCTCGTCGTAAGCTCCTGAGAACCAGCGTCCGTTCATTTCGCGCTGATCGCGGTCCACGAACATGACCTCACGGAGCTCGGTGTCCGTTCCGGCGTTCGTGCGGCCACGCCACTGGTAGCCGGTGTAGACGAGGGCCTCCCCCGAGCGCTCCACCCGTTCGCCGGTTTCCGCGTATATGTAGGAGGCGGATGTAGAGAACGCTGCTTCGTCTTCGTCGTCGACCGAAATCGTCACGGTACCGTAAACCGGGCCCTTGCCGATTTCATAACCGGAGAGGGCCCAGATACCCGCGAGGCGCGGTGTGCGTTGGGTCGCGGACCACGCGGACCACTCGGGCGTCTCGAGCGGAAACACGTCCGAGAGATGCGCGATGGCGACGTCCATCGGGTGCCGCGCGTCTCCATCTTCGGGCGGTGGGCCTCCGCGTCGGAACGCTTGAGCATCGACGAGCGGATAGAGGCCCCGATGGGTCGCCAGCAGGAGGCCCCACTCTTCTCCGGTCCGACGCTGCGTAATGACCCGGCCCATCGAATGACACTGGATACACGTGTACTCGACTCCGGAGTCTCCCTCGTAGTCGTAGTCGATCATGCGCCGCCCGGCCTCGAAGCGTCCGGGAAGCGCCTCTTCCGGGGCGAGGCCCTGTGCGTTCGACAAGTAGCGTACGATCTCCCTCGCGTCTTCGGTGCTGAGGCGGGCGCCGTGCAACGAAACCATCCGGCGGACCGACGTCTGCCAGCCTTCTGGTGTCTTTCTCAGATAAGAGATGCGCGACATGCGCCCATCGTCGTCGACGACGTGACAGCGTGAGCACCGATCGATCACGGTCTCGTTTTCGATCGCATAGCCTGCGGGGTCATCCTGCGGGAGGGGACCCCACGCAAGCATGACGGCGAAGCCGGCCGGGCCGACCATCAGGAGGAGTAGGCGATGAGGAGTCGCCATCGGCTCCGAAGGGTTCGAGGAATCCAAGGCTCAAAGCATCCTGCCACTCCGCGGCCTTCTTCGCTAGTGCGGGGGGCGCCTCAGCCGTCCGTGTGCTCGAGGAAGCCGACGGCGAATGCCGTAGCGAGTGCGGAAAGATAGTCCGGCAGCGTGACCGGCGATGCGGCCTTGTTGTACGCGGCCCAGCCGTCGGGCACGTTTTCATGGTGCGGCGCGATCTCTACCAAATGACGCAGGTCCACGCTTCGGGCGTACCGCAGACCCTCTGGATACGGGTCGCTTGCCAGGTGGTCCTGAAGGACGATGCGATACCCGTCGATTCCGGTGCGTCGGAACGTGCGAAGCGTCGATCCGGGCCTCGCGCCGAGAAAGTCGCGGGTGCGGATGCGGTCGAACGCCGCCCGTATGTCCTCCTCGGGGATGTCCGGCGGGCCCACGCGATCAGGATCACCGCCCGTCGTCCGAGAGGTGCCATCGCCCGCGCGCTTCGCCGCGTCGGCCCTCTTGGACCAGTAAGATGTGCCGTGCTTCGCAGCGGCTTCTGCAAAGAAGCCGGCCGACGTCCTGCGATACCGCACGTAGACCTCGCGCTCACGGGCGTCGAAGAAGTCCACAGCCGTATCGGTCATCTCCGAGTCGGTCAGCGCGGTGTGGGTCACGACCGCCGCCAACCAGCCGGAGGAGAGGGCCTTCTTCACGCCGAACGATGAAAGGGGATCGATGGCCGAGCCGGCGTCGCCGACGAGGAGGAGCCCGGGCCGCCCGAACTTCGTGGCCGTGTAAAGGGACGCCGGGCACGCCCAAGCGGCGCCCACCGGTTCAGCCCCGGCCCTCGTCGCGCCGAGATTCGCGGTCTTGTCCAGCTCGGCGTCGAGCAACGCTTCGACGTCGGCGCCTTCGAGATCGGACTCGCGGTGGTCGACCATCGCGGTATAGCAGCGGACGTCCGCGCTCAGTGGTACCGACCACGCCCATCCGTCGTCGTAGCTTTCGACGAGCGTATGGGACGCGTCGACACCCGGCCATCCACCCTGTCTTCGCCATTGGCGCACGAGCGCCAGCGTCGTCGTGCTCCGGTCGGCCAGGCGCCCCTCCCGCCGTGCTAGGAACCCATGGCGTCCGGTGGCGTCCAGAACCCAGCGGGCTTTCAGTTCTATGTCTTCCCCCTCCGCTCCGACACAGCGGACGCACCACCCGCCTGCGGACTCCTCGGCAGATCGGGCGGTCCACCCGTCATACACTCGCACGCCGACCTCGGACGCCTGAGCGACGAGCACGGTCTCGAGGCCGGCGCGGTCGACGTGGAAGCCGGCGTGGTCTTCCGCGAAGGACTCGCGGCGTACTTCCCGACCCGCCCACCAGACCGTGTTTCCCCGGTTCGCGAAGAACCCCGCCTTCTGTACGGCCTCGAATACGCCGAGCTCGTCGAACAGCTTTTGGGCGGACGGAGGGATCGACTCCGCGAGCGCTGCCGCTGGGGCCGTGATCGGCCGCACGAGAGCGACCCGGTGGCTCCGCCGTGCGAGGAGCGTCGCCGCGGCGCAGCCGGCGGGCCCGCCGCCGAGGACCACGACCTCGTACTCTCCAATGTTCTCCACTCGCGGTTTCCGTACTACCGCACGGATGCCATCACGAGATCAAGTAAGGCGCGCTAGTTCGGAGGGGCGCAAGCGCACGCACTACCGCATCCCTGGAACGGGGTGTCCTGGCCGGATCCCGTGAGCGGTACAGGTGCGCTCATCAATCGCTCGACCGGTGTGTCGACGGGCGTATCGCCGATTTCCGTGCCGGCCCGGTCGACGAGCTCGCCCCAGGTGACCATGCTTTCATTCATCCCGTGGCGGACCTCGAGCGTCCGCCCGTTCGAGCCACAGTGGTATTCGTAGTACGGCATCGGCTTGCTCCATTGGCTGACGACTCGGAATCTTAGCCCCATGACGACCTCGAAATCCAGATACAGACCTATCGCCCCGCTTGTCGCCGCCCTCTGCGTCGCGTGGCCGCTCCTCTCCGCTGGCGCCGGTGAGACCGCGCTCGTCGCCCAGGCGCCGATCCCGACGGTCGGCGACCTCGTCGTCTTGGGTGGCCGTCTGTGGGACGGAACGTCCGACGCCGCTCGTCCGAATCCCGGCATCCTGATTCGAAATGGCACGATTCTCCGCGTCGGCCCGGTCGATCCGCGCGGGAGTGGCGCGGAGGCGATTCTGCTCGACGACGGGCACTTCATCATGCCGGGCCTCTTCGACCTGCACGCGCACTACGCGGTCGACCTGTTCGGGGAAGGGCGTATCGACGAATACACCGTCAATCCCGTGATTTTCCTGGCCAACGGAGTGACGTCGACGTTTCCGGCCGGAGAGGTCGACCCCGCCGAAGCGCGCAAGGGGCGGGAGCGGATCGCCGCGGGAGAAATTCCCGGGCCGCGCATCTACAGCTCCGGGCCGTACTGGGGCAGCGCGCGCCCCGGATGGAGTCACGCAGCCATGACCCCTGACTCCATTCGCCGGGAGGCCACGTACTGGGCGTTGAGCGGGGCGCGCGCCTTCAAGGCCAAGGGCATTCGGCCCGGCCAGCTCCGGGTGCTCATCGACGTCGCCCACGAGCACGGACTCACCGTCACGGGGCACCTCGACTCCGGATTCCGGAACAGCGTGAATCCTCGGGACGCCATCCTCATGGGTATCGACCGCGTCGAGCATTTCCTGGGCGGTGCCGCCCTTCCCGAGACACGGTCGGCGTACGCCTCGCTCGAACTTCTGGATCTCGCCGACGAGGACGTCGCCCGGATGATCCGAGAACAGGCCGAGCTCTTCATCGAGCACGGCGTGTACTTCGATGCCACGCTGACTGCATACGGGTATTTTGCGGACCGGGAAGCCGTGGTCTTCGACTACTGGGCCGACGAGATGGGCTTTCTCACGTCGTACGCCCGGCGGGCCGTCGAGAAGCGGTTGCCCCGGGAGCCACTCGACCAGTTCGAGCGCATCTACTACGTGAAACGCGAGACGGTGCGGGCGTTCTATGACGCGGGCGGAGGGGACCAACTCACACTGGGTACGGACCACCCGAGTTGGGGTGAGTTCTTCAGTGGCTTCGGGTCACACCGTGAGTTGCACGCGATGGTTCTGGCGGGTATTCCCAACGCGGCCGCGCTGCGCGCCGGGACCATTAACGCGGCGCGGGCACTCGGCGTGGATGGGCGACTGGGAACCGTGGAGCAGGGGAAGTACGCCGATCTGTTGATCGTCCGAGGCGACCCGTTGACGGAGATCACCGATACGCGCAACGGCCACGTGGTGATCCGGGCGGGTCACGTCTACGATCCGGCAGCGCTCTTCGATTCCGTACGCGGGAAGCTGGGTCCTCAGGGCGATGCGGATGCGGGGTGGTGGAAGGGGAACCTGCGGCTCGGCCGGTGACGGATCTTCCCGTCGAGTCCCTGACGGACGACGATCGCCTCGTCGTACGAGAGACTCGTCAGGAGATCGCGTCGGCGCCGCCGCCCACGGATCTCGGACACCTCGGGTGTCCCGTGGCGGTGCTGGGCGTGGTCATCCTCATCGGTTGGGTGAAACTCGTGGATGTCGTGTCAGCCCTGGCCTTCTTCACCCCGTTCGTCATGCTCGGCGGAATTCTCATGGTCGTCTCGGGACCCATCGCCGGATTCACGGCAGGCGGCTTCGTACGGCGTGCGGCGACGACAGCGACGGAGGCTGCGCTGGCTCATCTCGAAAGCGCGGATGAAGAGA
>JADFLD010000069.1 GCA_022564535.1 Gemmatimonadota bacterium | reverse complement strand
AGACCGGCATGGGTGGTCGGTGATGTGCCCGACACGGTGTGGATTCTCATGGAGGCCGCCATTGCGACAGAAGACGAGGCCGAGATGAAGGCGATGCTCCTCGAGGCCGAGCTCCACGCACTGCAAGCGACGGTAGATGACGAGTGCAGCGTCGGACGCCGTTTCGCGCTCGCCGCAGTTCTGGGCATGAGGGCGGACCGCGAGGGCGGGCTGACCAAGATAAGAGCTGCATCCCGGCTTCATGACGAGCTGAAGCACCTATTGAAGCTCGATCCCGAACATGCTGAGGCACGGTACATGATGGGCCGTCTCCACGCCGGTGTTCGTCGCATGGGCAGGGTGACCCGCTGGCTCGCGACCAACCTTTTGGGTGGTGGGGCGCTCAAGGAGGCCTCTTGGGAGGAAGCGGAGCGGAACCTGGCCTTCGCCGAGCGCGAGGCCCCGCAGGTGCCAGACCATCACCTGCAACTGGCCCGCCTGTACGTCGACACAGACAGGCCAGAACTCGCTTCGATCGAAGTCGAGCACGTCCTCGGTCTCACGGCGACGTCTCCCATGGAACGAGAGGCGCGCCTCGGGGCCCTCGAGTTGCAGGCGGAACTCGAAAACCGCTAGAAAGCTGTTGAAGAAGTACGCAGACCCCCCCGCCGATGAAGCGCCTACGCGTAGCCACGGCTAGGCGTCTTCTCTCCTCGGACCCGGGGCAGCGGCAGTGCATGCATCGCCGCGCGGATGTCATCACAACATTCGGTCAGTCCACGGGTGCAACGAAACTATCGCGAGAGACGTCTATGGGAATGTGGGCGCTACGAGTCGCCCTGAGGGCGGCGGGAAGCGGACGGCCAACGACGTGAGAACGTCGAAACTTTCCGACCGATTTAGACGAAGTGATGAGTGAGGGATAGCGACAGGGGTCGCATCCCGGATTTGTGAAGGGAGAGGAAAATGATTCACGCACATCTGAATGAAAAGAAGGCGGTTCCACTCTGGGCCGCCATAGGCGCTCCGTTGATCGGGGTTCCACTGATGGTAGCGCTCTTGGCGCTTGCGGCTCCGGCCGACCGTACCGGCGTGGGCGAGCCGGCGGCAGGCGTCACGACCGAGCAGGTCGACGTCCACTCGGCAGATCGAACCCTCGAGCTGGGTACCGATGAAACGGAGCACCCGTTGCGACGCGGCTGAGCGGGTTGATCGTGAGCCCGCGTGGCGGGCGACCGGATTCAGCCGTTGCAATAGAGTCGACATGCGCCGCCTTCGGGCGGCGTTTTTCGTGGGTGAGGGCGCTGCGTGCGCCCCTCACGCCTGTTGTAGATTCCCCAATTGGAACTTCCCGACACCGAGGACGCGTATAGCCTTCCATGGATGAGATCCGGATTCCAAACGATGCGACCTACGCTCCGTTCTCCCTGACGGACGTGATCGCTACGGCGCCCATCGCGTCACGCCTTCTTCTCGGAGCGACCCTCCCCGGCCGCGTGATCAGCGCCGCGGCGCTTGGCATGTATGCCGGGAGCGCAGTCAAGGACTGGGTCAGCCGACGCGACGTGCGCTGGATCGATTTCCAGAAAGAGTTCGGGTGTGACGTGAAGACGCTGGGCGAAATGCCGGAGGCCGCCCGCCGGGACGAGATTGAGCGTCTTGCTGCTCGTCTCGACGAGAGCTTCACGACAGAGCGGATTCCGCGCGATGAACTGGCCGTTGAGGTCAACGGCCACCTGACCGAGTACATCGCCAGCGTGACCGGCCAGAGGGTCCACACGAGCTCTGAGGTACGGGATTTCACGCTCGCGAAGCTGCTCTTCCCCTTCGCCATGGGCGTTTGCGACGTCCTGTCGGGGGACGTAGCCCTGTTCAGGGACACGGGAATCTTCGAGCCGCACGTCATCTGCCACGAGTTCGTGCATCGCAAGGGGTATTGGAAGGAGCTCCATGCGCAGGCTCTAGCGTATCTGGCGCTGATGTCATCCGGCGATCCTGTCCTGATTCAGTCCGCTCTCGCCGAGCGCCTCCACCGGCAGCTCAAGGTGATCGCGGGTGAAGGCCATCAGGAGTATCACGATCTCGTCGATGGCCTGGCGATGCGCGTGGAGTTGGCCGATGAGATGCACTCGCTTCGGCCCGATCCCGGTGCATACGAGAGTTCGGTTTCCGTCGTCATGAAGAAGTTGTATGACGAGCGCCTGAAGTTGATGGGACAGAACGGGCTCTCCGACTACGATGTCGGATTCACCAACTTCCTCTGGACGTTCACACAGAGCAGGCATGCACGTCAGGAAGCCCGTCAGGCGGCGTTCTGAGCCACGCGGGGCGGACGCCCCTGCGTTCGGCGGCAGCCTTCGAGGATGTTGGGAATCTCGTGATCCGTGATGACCGGGCATAGCAGTAGGGGAGGGGTACGCACAGAGCGGCCCTCCCCGGAGAGGGCCGCTTCGACCAGCTTGTCTGCTGAAGGTCAGGCCATCTCTATGTCGTAGCAGACGCGCCAATCGACCATGTTCTCAGGATCGCTCGCCCCTTCGTCCGTCGGTTGGTGCCGACCGATCCAGGTCGAGACGTCCCCCGAGAACTCTCGCCGGTAGTCGACGAGGTGATCGTTCGCCGTGAAGTCGTCCAGCTCGACTCCGAACAACTCGACGACCAAGCTGTCCCCGTGGCCACCCTCGTACAACACCTTGTCGATCTTATCGACCTTGTTCCGCCTCGGATGGTCGGAGATGGACCAGTAGCCCTGCTCCGGGAACTTCACCTCGTGGGACCGGCCGGCCGTAGTGACCTTGGAGCGAAACTGGAACTCGCCCTCGTCGTCCCACATCGCTTCTTTGTTGTCCTTGATCTGGATCCAGCGCAGCGTGACCCTGATCTGG
Organism: Gemmatimonadota bacterium; assembly: GCA_022564535.1. Next base: position 5,065 of record JADFLD010000069.1, on the reverse strand, counting down.
CCGCCATTATCGGACATTCTGGCTCCTGGTTTTCAGCAGATAATCGAGACGGGGACTAATAAAGCGCGCGAGGCCCCGTGGTCAAGTGTCACGCAATTGAAAGTACATCGCCTCACGCGTTGGGCGCGGTTCGTGGTCTCCTCAACGGACTGGAATCGTGACCGAGATCTGATGCGTGAACACGCGTGCATCCAGGAGAGTCAAGGGCCCTTCGGGCGCCAGTATGAAGTCCGCGTCGCCTCCTAGGAGCTGTTCACCCGGCCCGAATGTGGGAGTGGCACCGATGCCCGGGCGTCCGGTGCCGGTGGTGACCCGACCCGCGTATCGCAGATCGAGCGTGGCGAGGGAGAAGACGATACCGAACGTCGGGGACCACTCGACCCACGACTGATCCAGGTCTCGAAAAGTGCCCTCGACCCGGTTCACCTGGTCCATCTGATAGTCGTACGATCGCACCTCGATTCCGGATTGAAGACCGACGATGCCTATCTGATGGGACAGCCCGCTTCGAATGACGACGTTGGTGAAAAAGAATTCGTTCTCGATCGAGCGGTCCCCCACGGAGACTCGACCTTGGGAAGCGGCGACATCGGCGGAGTTGGCCACCTGCCAGGTCTTGCTCCAGATCGGCTGCAAGGCGATGTCCATCGCAAAAGTGGTCGCGGCTTCGGACATGGAAAAGCCAAAGCCCACTTCGTAGGCCCAGGTGGTGCCCGGATCGCGGGGTATGTTCTGCAAGGAGTAGTTGGGGATCTTCGGGTGGGACTTGTGGTTGATGGTCGCCGAGGCGCCGATTCTCCACCCCGGGGTCCGGAGGCTGCGACTCCAGGTCGCCTGACCCCCCCAGGTATGCGTTTGGTCCTGATTTCGCTCGGTCCGGCTCTCCGTGACGGTCGTGTTGAGTACGTCGTCCCAGAACCAGTCGGTGAACGTGACGTCGTGGGTCATGGCGACGCGATTGTGAATCGCGAGAAAGGAGAAGCGGTCATGCTCTCCGTCGCGATAGAGCCCGAGCCGAAAGTCGCTGACCCCTCCCGACTGCTCGATGCGGTCGGCTCCGGCGTAGAGCAGGCTCACGCCGCCCATCATCTCGAGCGTGGCGGCAGAGACTCCGATTCCCACCGACCACGGTCCGGTACCGAGCCTCCGCCCGACGAAGCCCGCAGCGTACACATTGCGACCGAACCTGTCTTCCAGCGTCCGCGCGGCTCTGCAGCAGAGGCTCGGGCTCGGTTCGGGTAAGGGGAATCCGCGGCCGGCGTTCGTGTTCTCGATCTGTTGCAGGGCCAGCGAAGCCCCGCCGAACCATCGGGAACCCACGAACATGCCGGCGACCGGGAACGACCGGCCGCCTCCGCCGCGCTCCGAGATCGAGTAGAACGTCGGCGACCCCATGAACACGCTCTCGCGTCGAAGCGAGCCTCTGGCGGGATTCTGCCATGGATCAGCCAAGGAGTCATCGAGCGCGTACCGAACGCCACCCATGCCCATGGTCTCCGAGGCGAGCAGCCTGAACTGATCGCCCGAGGCGACGGGCACGGTCCGGATCGGAATCAGTTGAGCCGTCGTCGGGGGTGCTGTCGACAGCATCCCCGCCAGGGCAAGAAGGATCGTTGGCGGGAACCGATGGTCCATTTCGTCTCTCCTCCGGCTTCACGACTCGGTGTCGCGGTCACGAAATGAACGAGCGAGCCGCCCATTGTGTGACGGAAGAACGGGGTCGTCTCAGAAGGAAAACGAGACGCCGAAAATCGGGAGAATCGGGCGCTCAGCGAGCGGCGTGACCGCGTCGGAGCGCCACGGCTGGTAGGTGTAGAAGAGCGCGTCCCTACGGTCCAGGGCGTTGAGAAGGCGCAGGTAGGGCCGGACGCTCCAACGGCGGCCGCCCCACTCGGGCTCGAGGAGCGCGTGGATTTCCAGATCGATCCGGAGGAACTCGTCGTCGACGCGGGTTGGGAGCGCTCCTGTCGCCGAAGTTCGGGATCCGCCGAGGAGTTGCTCACCTGGCCCGGCGTCGGTAACCGCCGAGCCGAACGAAATACTCGTATAGGGGAGACCTGCGCCGTACGCTACGCGGGCTTCGGCGTGCAACGGGCCACTCAGGTGACCCGACATGCCCACGCTGAGCAGGTGGCGTCCCACGAAGTCGGCTGGGTGACCGGATAGGTCGAGCGGCGACCAGAACCACGAGAGTCCGTAGCCGAGCCACACGGTTGTTTTTTCACCGACGCTCAGGACCCGGAGGTCGATCCCCGAGCTTCGGACGGACCCCTCCTCGCGGCCGCTGAGCCCTTCGAAGCGTTTCCAAAAGCCCTGGATTCCGAGACGCACGTTGCCCGCGAGGCGCTGGTCGAGGGAAAGGACCACGTGGTCGGCGGTGGCTACGGGGAGGAGCTCGCCGGAACCGGACCGGTTGTTCGAGAACTCGAGGAGGGTCTCCTCGACCTGGCCGTCGGGCGTGCGTGTCACCTGGTGATACCGGCCCGCGGCGATCGTGAGGAGCACGTCTGGACCCAACTCCCACAGAACGGCCACACGGGGAGCGAGTCGCGGTGTTCGCCCCGAAAAAACGTCACCCCTCAGTCCGCCTCGGACGGTCACCCCGTCCGAAAAGGGTCTCGTGACGTCCAAAAAGACTCCGAGCACCGTGCTCGATCCGCGGCTCGCCGTATAAGCGTCGCCGGTGAGGCTTCGTGCCGCGAAGCTCGCCCGCAGGCCCTCGTACGACAGACCGGCCCTCATGGGCCCCGCAGCTCCGCCCCACGCGGCTTCGGCAACCAGCCGCACCCGCTCGGTCTCCGATGAAGCGAGCACCGCGGGGCGGTCGGGTTCTCCCGGGATCTGGATCGGGAGCAGGGGCAACTCCGCGCTGTACGCGCTCGCTCCCGCCGTTACGTCCAGGCGTACGGGACCGACCGGTCCCGAGTATCGAACCGATCCGGCCCGATTGCCCCATGTGGCGTCACCGGACTCCGGACCGAAGTCGAGTCGCACGGACTCGGAGTTCCAGAAGCCTGTCGCTCGGACACGGTGATCGGCGCCCGGATCGGCGTCGAGCGACACGAGTACATCGCGATATCCGTACGGCCGCTCTCCGCCCAACGTCGCATCTCCCAGGCCATGTAGAGCGCGGGCGGACGCTACGACTCCGGCCCGCGACCCGAGGGGCGTCTCCGCGGCCAAAGAGGTGGCCAGGAGATCGATCGATCCGGAGACGCGTGTTCGATCTCGGCGCGCCGAACGGGTCTCCAGCTCGAGGATGTGCGTCAAGCCTCCGTCGTAACGCGCCGGCGCGCCCCCTACGTACAGCTTGGCGCTCCGCAGAACGGTCGGGTCGAAGCTCCTCATGAGCCCCGCGACATGGAACGGAGTGTGTACCGGGACCCCGTCCAACAGGACGAGCTTTAGATCCGTCGTACTTCCCCGCATGAAAAGCACGTCCGTCGGATCGGTCGGGTTGTTGCCCGGCAGCGCGTGGACGGCGTCCGCGAGTCCTGCCTCTCCCACCCCCGGAGAGATGTCGAGCAGTTCGACCTCGAGCGCCGGAATCGGCACCGGATCGCCTTCGCTGCGCCCGGTCGGCGGATTGGGTGAGGCGCCCGCGCGCACGTTTATGCCCGGCAATTCGAGAGGCTCGGCGTTCAACTCGAGGTCGACGATCAGCTCCCCATTCACCGGGAGCCTTACCGTGAGCGTTACCGATGCGTGTCCTGTGTGTGTCGCCCGTACTCGAAGCTCCCCGGCTGGCAATCGCCGCAACACATAGCGGCCAGCGCTGTCGGCGACCGCTTCGTAGCGACCGATGGCCGAGGTCGCCTCGATTACGGCATACGGCAGAGGCCGAACCGCGCTCTGGAACCTGCCGCGCACGGTCCCCATGAGGACGCTCCCCACCGTGTCGGGGCGTTGGGCCTCTTGGCCCTGAAGCCGACTGGCACCCAAGCAAGCGCTCAGCAGCCCCACACTCAGGAGTGTGACGCACGTTCGGCGGCCTGTGCCAGACTTGCGAGCGACTGGCTCCATCGTCGTCAGCGTTCGGGAATCGAAAAGAGAATTCGATCCGGATCTTGCCCCAGGACTTGCCCGGGAAGTTCGAGACCGTCCTCGGATCGCTGTAAGACCATACGCCCGTTGACCTCGATCGATATCATTGAAGCCTCCCTAGGAATCTCGACTCGGACCGGACCGGCGGTGACCGTCGCCTGCAAGTGACCCTCGGCCAACGAGTAGCTGGAGCCGAGCGCCGCCGAGATCCGGGCTGTGGGTGTGTCGAGCCACACGACCTCCAGTTCCGATTCTGCGATCATGCCCCGAACCGTTATGCGAATCCGTCCATCGGGCACATCCACTTCGATTCCAAGCGGTTCCGGGGCCTCCTGCGTACGCGGGCCCGTGACACCTGCGCTCTCGTCGTCCCGGGTCGCGCTCGGCGAGATCCAGTCCCGTACGGGGGAGCCCGGGAGGGCGTACGCGGCACCTGCGGTCAAGAGCAGCAGGGTTGCGGCCCGGCCCACGTACCATGGTCGCCCTCGCCGGGGCTGCTCGGCGCTACGCATCGCGTCCATCCGCTCACGGACGCAGGCCTTGGCTGCCTCGACGTCAATCGGCAGATCCAGCGTCTCCAGGTCGCTGGCGATCTCCGCGGCGCGTACCTTCGCCGAGTCCAGCGCCTCCCGGCAGGCGTCGCACGCTTCGACGTGGAGATGGGCATCTGTGGACAGGAGTGCTCCGTCCCTCATCGCGGCGATCGTGCCTTCGTCCAAATGGTTCATGCAGGCTCTCCCGCTCCCGTCATCGCTTCGGCGAACCGATGCTCGGCGCGCCTGCCGTCTCAGCGACGAAGTCGTAGGCCTGGCGGATATTTTCCGCGGCGCGCTCCGGATTCTCGACGACCGAAATCATCATCTCCCTGGCCTCCGCGGGATTGACGGCTGTTTTGACGCCGAAGAGATCGATGGCGAGCACGATACAGCCCTCGGCAGCGAGCCGGTTGGCCATTGCAACCACATTGTCATTGAGTCCCCACCACTCGTGGATAACGATAATCGCCGGAAGCGGCTCGATC
>JADFLD010000068.1 GCA_022564535.1 Gemmatimonadota bacterium | reverse complement strand
CAGTGATGGTCATCGCATCGCCGTGCAGGTAGCCGCCTTCGAGAAGCTGCTTCATTACCACCGGCACGCCTCCTGACTTGTCCATATCGGACATGACGAACCGTCCGGCGGGGCGCAGGTCAGTGATATACGGTGTGCGTCGGCTGAGTCGGTCGAAGTCGTCGATCTCCAAAGGAACTTTGGCCTCGCGGGCTATGGCCAGCAGGTGCAGTACGGCATTGGTTGAGCCGCCCATTGCCAACACGACGGTAATGGCGTTCTCGAAGGCATCGAGGGTCATGATGTCGCGCGGCTTGAGGTCCTTTTCGAGCATGTCGTACAGGTACTTTCCCGCGCTGAGGGCAATGTCCTCGTTGCGAGGGTCTATGGCTGGTACCGAAGACGCGCCTGGTATGGACATGCCCATCGCCTCGATGGCCGAAGACATGGTGTTGGCGGTGAACATGCCGGCGCAAGCTCCCTCGCCCGGACATGCCACGCGCTCCATCGCGTGCAGCTCGTCCAGGGTGATATTGCCCTGGGAGTACGCGCCGATGGCCTCGAACATGTCCTGAATGTTGATGTCCTTGCCGTTGTAGTTGCCAGGGAGGGTCGCGCCGCCGTAGACGAAGAAGGACGGGATGTTGAGCCGCGCCATCGCCATCATGGCGCCGGGCATGTTCTTGTCGCAGCCCGCTACAACCAGCAAGCCGTCCAAGCTCTCTCCAAAGCAGACCGTCTCGATGGAGTCGGCGATTACCTCGCGGCTGACCAGGGACGCCTTCATGCCCTCGGTGCCCATCGAGATGCCGTCGCTCACACCGATCGTGTTGAAGCGCATCGGCATGAGTCCGGCCTCCCGCACGCCTTCCGCGACCGCTTCCGAAAGGCCGAGCAGGTGCATGTTGCACGGATTCCCGTCCCACCACATGGACGCGATGCCTATCTGGGGCTTCGCCAAGTCGTCCGTCGTGAAGCCCGTCGCGTAAAGCATCGCCTGCGCGCTCGCGTGCGCGGCCTCCTGAGTGATGCGGGCGCTGTGACGGTTGAGCGTGGGGAGTTTCTTCAACAGGCTTCTAACGTCCTGATCCAGAAGTTAGGTCGTGGGAAGCACCCGGGTCACGCTGATCGTCGTGCCCTGCATGCATATGTTCGCTTCGGAATAGGTGCCTTCCAGGACCACGGCATCCCCAGGCTCGAGATCGCCGATCTCCCCGATCAGGGTGTAAAGATACCCGTCGGTATCGCGCATCGCCAAACACTCGACGCCCTCGTCCGTGATCTCTCCGGTACGCTGAAGAAGCCCCTCGGCGTTCGTCACGTGGAAGGGATCGGAGATGCCGATGGGGGCGAAGATCGCATCGAAGGCGACGAGCACCACCGCCCGGTCCCAGGGCGCCGTCTGGGGAATCGTGATCGTGGCCCCGATCTCACCCCAGATGCCTTGTTGCGCTTCCCCGAGCGCCTCGAAGCCGGCCCGGGTCGCGCCGATACCCACGTGGACCTTCGCCTGCAGGGGAAGGTTTTCGGTGAAGATCGTGACGAGGGTCCCGGCGGGTCCATGAAGAGGGCTCACCTCCTGAATGTGCCGTAGAGAATCGGGCGAAACCCGACGTTGGGCGGCGGCACCATGGAAGGTCGAAGCAAGCGCCGTCAAGACGACGGCAAAGATCGCGAGCAGGCGGGTGGGGGCCGAAATCGATTCGTGCAGCTGTTCAGACATGTGTCCTCCTGGTCCGACTGGCATAGTCGGCCTTGTGAGACCGGATCGCCAGAGGCGCGGCAGTCCGGGTACTCGATGGAGACCAGTTGACCACCTCGTCGGCAGGGTGTAGAGGTTGGCCATCAGGCGCGTCACGCGCGTGCGCAGCGCTTCCCCAGCCGGTACTCCCATGCCCGCACCTCCCGTCGCGAGCCGCCTCCGCGAAGGCCAGCTCAAGAAGTCGCCGATCCGCGAGATCATGAAGCTCGCGGACCCTCGCAACATCGTCGCGATGGGCCTCGACCCGGACAACGTCGTTTCGTTCGCGGGAGGATGGGTGAACCACCGCGCACCGGGTGCTTTGCGGGCCGAGTACGCCGCCGTTGCCGACGACTCCAACCTCTTCCACGAGCTCGGAGCGTACTCTCCGACGCGCGGTCTGCCGAAGCTTCGAGACCAGCTGCTCGCGCTGGATCGGGAGCTCTACGGCACCAACGATCTGGCCGACGAGCACCTCCTCGTCGGCCAGAGCTCGACCCAACTCACGCACACGCTGTTCACGACCCTCCTCGACCCCGGTGACCGTGTCCTTCTCTTCGATCCGTCGTACGCGAACTACGGTCCGCAGCTCGGTCTCGGACCGGAGGGCATCCGGATCGTTTGGCTCCCAGTCTTCGACCCGGCCAGTTGGTCCTTCATGGCGGATCCCGATCGACTGCTCACCGGCCTGGCGGAAACGCTCGACAGGGAACGACCCCGACTCATCCTCTTCTCTACCCCCGACAACCCGACGAGTCAGGTCGTCCGCGACGAGATCTTCTTCGAGATCCTCGAAATGGCCGCGCGGGCCGATTGCTTCGTCGCGGTGGACTACGCCTATCGGGCTCAGTGTTTCGTCGTGCCCCAGCCGAAGCACTTCGCCGCCAGTCCGGTGGACTTCCCCAACCTCATCCGACTCCATTCGAACTCGAAGTGGTGTCGCGGACTCGGACGCAGGCTCGGATGGCTCGAGGCAGACCCGGAGATCGTCGAGGCGATCGAGGCGGTGCAGCAGAGCACGGCGCTCTGTCCCGACACGTTGCATCAATTCGCCCTGGCGAGCTATCTGGAGAAGGCGCTGGCCGATGGCACGCTCATGACCTACATGGACGAAACGCGGGCACTGTACGCCAAGGCGGCGAGCTTCACGGCGGATTGCGTGCGGCGGTACATGGAGATGCCGTGCCTGGAGCCTCAGGGAGGTCTCTACACGGTGGTCGACGTCGGCCGCGACGGAGACGACTTCGTACGGGACGTTCTGCAGAACACCGGCGTGATCTTCGTTCCGGGTAGCGGATTCGGCGCGTCACTCGCGAACGGCATCCGGATCTCGTTCGGACCGCTCGTCCACGACCTGGACCGTATCGAAGAGGGCTTTCGAAGAGTCGGAGAATACCTCTCCAACCGACGGGCCTGACGTCGCTCTACGAGATCGGTCGTCTCGGTGCGGGCGGCATGATGATGACCGAGAAGCCCGTCTCCTGCACCAGCGCGTTGAAAGCGTCGAGTCGCGAACCCAACAGCTCGTCATTCGTCGCCTGATGCACGCTCCAGCGCGCCCTCAGATCCCGGAGTACGTCCCTCGACCCCATGCTGACCCCTCCCTCCCCTCCCCCGGCGTTGCCCAGCAGAAATACGTACTGGAACTTGAGCCGCGACGGGAAGTTGATGACGGTCTGGCCGTCGACGACCCGGCGCTGGTACAGCGAATCCGCCACGGTCTCGAGGTCGGTCGTGAGCAGCGTGCCCGACTCTTCTACCGGCTCGGCCCTCTCGTCTCCTTCAATGCGCTCCAACAGCGCCTCGATCTGCCCTCGAACGTCGTTGTTTCGCCCAACCGCGCGGTGAATCGCGGTCAGCTCGGCGGCGACCTCGGCGACGAAGGCATCCTGCTCTACATAGTCGGCCATCGTCGCGTCGACCCGCGGGTCCATGCGCACCTCGAGCGGCTGCGTCATCGACCAGTCGCCCACGGTCAGACGGACCTGATAGTCGCCCGGAACGACGCGCCGGCCCTGAAGCGAACCGAAGACATAGGCCCCCGGAATGTTCGGCACCGACTCGTAGCGGAGGTCCCAGGTGATGCGATTCGCGCCTCGATCGACGCTGAGCGGCTCGGCTCCCGGGCTGAGATCCTCATCCGGCTCCGTGGACAGCGTACGAACGAGGTCGCCGGCCGCCGTGAGGATCTCGATCGTGACCGTCCCATCTTCGGCAGACTCGTCATCTTCAGTGGAGTCGGCGTCACCTGGCTCGGCCACGAGCACGAAGTCGAGGATCGCTCCGTTGGGCGGGTTCTGACCTTCGTCACCGCCACCGCCACCGAAGCCACCGCCACCACCCGCGAGTCGATACGTGGGCCGAGGGGAGAACAGGTAGGCCTCTCCCTCGGTGACTTCGGCCGTCTGCTGTAGCGGCGACAGATCGTCGAGAATCCAGAAGCCGCGGCCCGACGTCGCAACGACGAGGTCGTTCTCCCGCTGCTGGACCATGAGGTCGTTCACCGGCGTGTTCGGCAGGTTCAGTTGGAGTGACTGCCACAGCTCGCCCCCGTCGAAGGAGACGTAGACGCCGGTCTCCGTCCCGGCGTAGAGCAGGTCCCTCCTCACGGGATCCTCTCGAACGACGTGCACCCACGCCTCGTCGGCGAAGCCGTCAGAGATCTCGTCCCAGCTCTGCCCGTAGTCGGTCGTCTTGAACGCTCTCGGCGTGAAGTCGTTGAACTTGTATCGGTTGTAGGCGACGTACGCCGTCGCGGGGTCGTGGGGGGACACGGAGATCGCGTTGATGAGACCCTCCTCCAGGCCGTCGGGTGTCACGTCCTCCCACGTCACGCCGTCGTCTCGGGTCAGGTGGACGAGGCCATCGTCGCTGCCCGCCCAGAGCGTGCCCGCCTCGTGCGGCGATTCTGCCAGATAATAGATCGTGCCGTAGATCTCCCCTCCGGCGCCTTCGTTGGTGATCGGGCCACCACCGTAGCCCTGCTTGCCGTCCTCGTCGCGCGTGAGATCCGGGCTGATTTCCTCCCACGTCATGCCCCGATCACGCGTCCGAACGACGTGGTTCGACGCGTGGTAGATCGTGTTGGGGTCGTGGGCGGAGGCGACGATCGGAGCGCTCCAGTTGTAGCGGTACTTCATCTCGCGGCCCTGCAGCGCAGCCGGCATGACCGGGTAGGCGGCGACGTCCCGCGAGGACATCGTCTGGTGATCGAACTCCGAGATGATGCCCATGTAGCAGCCCGCGTACACGAAGCGCGGATCATCCGGATCGAAGGCGGGCTGGGCGCTCTCGCACCCGCCCACCGAATACCAATCCTTCCACGTCACGCCGCCGGCGCCTCGACTCGCGATCGCTACCGTGCTGTTATCCTGCTGGCCCCCGTAGATGTGGTACGGGAAGCGGTTGTCCGTATTGACGCGGTAAAACTGCGCCGTCGGCTGGTTCCGCTGTGTCGACCACGACTCGCCGGCGTTGAACGAGACGTTCGCGCCACCGTCGTTGGCGTTGATCATGACCTCGTTGTCGTTGGGATTGATCCAGAGGTCGTGCGTGTCACCGTGGGGTACCGGGACTCGGTTGAAGGTTCGGCCACCGTCGATCGACTTCATCATCGGGGCGTTGAGGACGTAGACCGTCTCTTCGTCGACGGGGTCGGCGAAGACCTCGATGTAGTACCACGCCCGGGCCCGGATCGTCCAATCCTCGCTCACGAGCGACCACGTGGCCCCCGCGTCGTCCGAGCGAAAGAGTCCGCCACCCGGATCGGCCTCGACCATCGCGAAGACCCGATCGGGATTCGCGCGCGACACGTCGATCGACGTCTTACCCATCGAGTCGGGCAGGCCCGAGTTGATCTCGTGCCAGGTATCGCCTCCATCCGTCGACTTCCAGAAGCCGCTTCCCGGTCCTCCGCTGACCACCTGCCAGGGGAGGCGCCGATGATCCCAGAACGACGCGTACAGGATCCTCGGGTTGGTCATGTCCATCGACAAATCTGACGCGCCCGAGTTCTCGTCGACGTAGAGAATGAGCTCCCAGCTCCCGCCGCCGTCCGTGGAGCGGTAGATCCCGCGCTCCTCGTTCGCGCCGTACGGGGCGCCCTGCGCCGCGACGTACACGAGGTCGGGATTCCTCGGATGCACCCGAATTCGGGAGATCGACCTCGTCCGCTCGAGGCCGACGTTCGTCCAGGTGCGTCCCGCGTCGGTCGATCGGTACACGCCGTCACCGTGTGACGTCATCACGCCGCGAATCGCGTGCTCGCCCATGCCGACGTAGACGACGTTCGGGTCCGACTCCGCCACGGCGATCGCACCGACCGAGGACGTGGCGAGCTGTCCATCCGTGACGTTGGCCCACGTCGTGCCCGCGTCGGTCGTCTTCCACACCCCGCCTCCGACCGTGCCGAAGTAGTACGTCAGCGGGTCCGACGGAATGCCCGTCGACGCAACGGAACGGCCACCGCGGAAGGGACCGATACCGCGCCACTGCATGGCTGAGTACAGGGTGGAATCGACGACCACGTCGGCTTCCTGAGCCGCGATGTCTTCCGCCGTCGCACCCAACGTCGAAAGGGCCAAGAGCAGGGCGAAAGGCAAGAGAACGTTGTGTGAACGGCGGCGCACGGACATGGGAGCTCCAGGGATCGTCTTTCGGGACCGCAACAAGGCGGTGCGGCTCGCGCACGCGCAAGCCTGCGAGCAGCACCGGATTGGTAAGGGAGTGGACCGCGCTCCAACGCCACGGAGCCGGCTGCTAGGCGATGATGTCGTGGATGACGTTTCCGGACACATCCGTCAATCGGAAATCGCGCCCGCTGTAGCTGTACGTCAGCTGCTCGTGGTCGATGCCCATCAGGTGGAGGATCGTCGCGTGGAGATCATGGACGTGGACCCGATTCTCGATGGCCTTGAAGCCGAAGTCGTCGGTCCTGCCGTACGTCATCCCACCCTTGATGCCCCCACCGGCCAGCCAGATGCTGAACCCGAACGGGTTGTGGTCGCGGCCGTTGGTAACGCACCCACCTGCCCCGCCGCCGCCTGTCTCGAGCACGGGAGTACGCCCGCACACGGTGCCGCACACAACCAGCGTCTCGTCCAGCAAGCCACGCGACTTGAGGTCCTTGATCACCGCGGCGAACGCCTGGTCGGAGTGCCGGGCGTTGACCCTGTGCTTCAGGATGTCCCCGTGGTGGTCCCAGGGGTCGCCCTTGGCGTAGTAGACCTGGACCATCCGAACGCCCTGCTCTATGAGCCGTACCGCCATGAGGCACCCGCGCGCAGTGCTCCCGGGCCCGTACAGCTGCTGGGTCGCATCGCTTTCCTTGCTGGATGTCGAAGACGTCCGGTGCCGCCGTCTGCATCCGGTAGGCGGTCTCCATCGCTTCGATCGCGCCCTCGATTTCCGGGTCGTCTTGCTCGAGTCGCTCGAGATGGAGCCGATTGAGACGCTCCACGAGGTCCACCTCGCGCCGCTGATCGTCGAGCTCGAATTCGTCGTTATGGATGTTTGGAATTAGGGCGTACGGATCGAAGTCGTCCTCGAGCCTGGGAATCTTGTCGGAGATGAACGTGCCCTGGTGCATCGCCGGCAACCACGCGTTGCTCCATAGCGGTGGGCCGATGACCGTGGGCTGCTCCGGGCAAAGCACGACGAATCCCGGCAGATTCTCGTTCTCGGTTCCGAGCCCGTACGTGAGCCACGATCCCAGCGACGGCCGGCCGGGCTGAATGTGGCCGGTGTTCATCATCAGGAGCGACGGCTCGTGATTCGGGATGTCCGTGTGCATCGACCGGATGACGCAGATGTCGTCGGCACACGAGCCTACGTGCGGGAAGAGCTCGCTGACCTCGAGGCCCGATTCGCCGTAGCGGGAGAAGCTGAACGGGGACTTCATGAGCGCGCCCGTCCTCCGTTCGGTCTTGATCTCGCCGGTGGGGATCGGCTGGCCGTCAAACCGCTCGAGCTCCGGTTTCGGATCGAACGTGTCGACCTGAGACACCCCGCCGTTCATGAACAGGAAGATCACGTTCTTCGCCCGGGGCGCGAAGTGGGGCTTGGGGATGATCCCGCCGATCGCGGAGCGTATCGGGCTCGCCGCTTCGAGCATCGAGGCTCCGACCATGTGGGCGAACGCCATCATGCCGAAGCCCGCGCCCATCGTCCTCAGGGCGTCGCGCCGGGTCTGGGGCTCGCCGTGGACGACGCCGCATCCCACGGGGTGA
>JADFLD010000067.1 GCA_022564535.1 Gemmatimonadota bacterium | reverse complement strand
AGCGAGAATCTGCCCGAGATCGCTGACCGACTCAGAAACCATGTGTAGTAACGTTGCCATGTCGGGAGGCACGTTACTTGTAAATGATGACATTGATGAGGACGGGCTGGTTCCGGCAAGCACACCAGATGTCCCCGGATCGAACCCAATAGTGCCGCTCCCATTAGCCACTCGGTTCGCTGTCTCGTTAGGGCCGCTGAGCGACGGACGGGAGGTGTCAACGCCAAATATTGTGTGGGGTGTGCCCTGTACGAGAACCGCCGAGTACTCGACGACGATCGAGAAGCTGAGGATGAGTCCAATGCCGATGAGTCGCGCCGGCCCGGTGGCCGTGTCACCTCTGCGGGCTCGAACGAGCAGAGCGAATGCAATGACGAGGAGTGCGGCGGCGAGGGAGTTCCCATACAGCAGCGTGGCATACGGGAACGTGATCGTGCCCAGCCCGTACGCGAGACTCACCGCGAGCTGCGTGGGCCGCCCGACGCCGAGGGTGCCGAGCAAGAGGAAGATCATGGCGACTGCGATCGCCGCTGGGATCCCCGCCGACCAGATCGTGACGAGGTGCGACGCCCCGGCCAGGTAGCGCGGACTTGGGGGCCCTGGCCCTCCTCCGGCCACCAGATAGACGGCCGCGTAGACCGGGACCGCCAGAAACGACACGCCGGGCGCCTTGTCGCAGTAGGTCCGGTCGCCGAGGGCGCTCGCAACCTGGCACCGCCCGTTGGGCCCGCGGCAGCTCACGTCGCCGGTGTTCAGATGGCTCGGCACGTTGGGCGCGTGAGGATTGCTGCACGTGAAGCTGTCGATCTCGAACGACTGTTGCTCGACGATCGCCCGCACCAGGTCGAACCGTGAGTTCTGGTTCCAGCCGCCTGCTTGATAAAAAAACACGTACGGAGCCAGCACGAGCGCGAAGAGCGCGGCCTCCGGCCGCGCCAGCAAGCGCCTCAACAAACTCGGCGTGGGGCTCGAGAGCCCGGTGCTCGTCCTCGATCCCCCATCGGGGCCTCCCCTCATGTCGCCTGATGCGAGCGGCCTCACGAACCCGGGATCTCGAAGACGAAGATCGAGTGGCCGAGCACGGCCACGGGTGTGAGATCGGTCAGGAGATCGACCCCGAGCGGCCTGCCCCATCGGGTACGCGTGAGCAGATGTGCGCTCACGGCGTACACCCCCGGTGGCGGGTCCGGAGTTGCCAACAGCGGCAACACCTCGGCCGGCCCGCGCACGTTGCCCACCACGCCGTACAGGCCGGGGTCGTACCAGGCCATGGGCACGATGGTCGCATCTTGGATGTCGCGCTCACGCAGATACTCCGCCAGCAGCGGCAGATCCTGTCCCCAGTCGACGTTGGAGTCGTCGAGCCACTCGATGGGTTCACCGCGGCTTTCCGCAACGCTGTTCACGTACGGCAGATAGTGCGGGTACGCCCGCAGCGACGCGGCGGCGAAAAGCAGCGCGAGGCCGATGACGAACGCACGCCCCTTTCCTTCCACAAAGCGTGGGCTCGTGAGGAGCCCTGACCCGAAGACGAAGAGGAGCGGGTACATCGGGAGCACGTAGCGCACACCGAGGGGCAGCGCGGTCACCGTCATGGCGAGCAGCCAGCCTAGCGCGGGCAGGAGGAGGAAAAGGAGCGACTGCACCTCGGGGTCGCGTCGGATCACCTGATCGGCGACTCGCACGCTGAGCAGGACCAGGAAGGCGATCGGCGTCTTGACGAGAAGCGCAGCCACGAAATAGGACCACATTCCGCCGTCGTGGAACGAGCCGGCGAAGTACGGCGGTAGGCCGATGTTCACGTTGCTGTAGAGCACGCCGAGGTTGCGTACGTAGATGTCGAAGCGCCCGGGCGCCTGATACGCGAGCGAGACGACGAAGGCCGCCACGACAGCGACGGCGGCGATGGCCGCCGCCCATCCGAGCACCCTGCGCACGAACGGCGATCGCGCGCGTTCGAACGTGAGCCAGGACGGAAGCTTTCCCTCCTCTCGTCGCAGCAACCTCGCCCCGACCCATAGCGGGACCAGACCGACCAAGAGCAGCGCCGAGTACTTCGTGACGAGCGCGAGCCCGAGCGCCACTCCTGCCAGGACGATCCGACCAGCCGAGGGCCGCTCCGTCATTCGCAGCACGGCCAATGACGTGGCGAGCACGAAGCAGGTCAGTCCGATCTCGGTGGTCACGAGCCGCCCGTGCGCGAGAAGGGTTGGGCGAGAAGGCGCAGAACCAGGCAGCGAGCAGTCCGGCCTCGACGCCATAGAGCGCCCGACCCATCGCGTACGCGAGCACGACGACGAGCATGGTCAGCAGGACGGACGGAAAGCGGGCAATGCTCACGATCCGAGGCGTCGCTGGACCCAGGCGGTCGAAGAAGTGCTGGCCGACCGCCCACTGGTCCGCGCTCTGCCAGGATGGATCACTCGTATCGAACGGCGCGCGCTCAGGGTTCAGCCGATAGTCGCCGGTCGTGACGTACGAGACACCGGCCGGGATATAGACGAGCTCGTCGAAGGTCATCGACTTCCCGCGCAGACTCGTCCAGGCCAGGGCGAACGCGATGAAGGCCATCATCGCGACGAGAAGAAGATGGTATCGCCGAGACATCAGGAGGTCGCGGCGAAGCTCGCGTCCGGGCGCCTACCCGACGTCGGGATATCCGGGGTCATGGACGAACTCGACTTGCGGTCTAAGGGACGGAGCCGACCTTCCTTGGGCGTCCGAGCCTCCGCACCGGAAGCTGGCGGAAGCGCCGAACTGCCCGCCCAACGTACCGGTGTCGTCCAACCCGCGCCCGTTCTTCTGGCTACCCGCCGTCCACCCACTCGGCAATGAAGACGTTCGTGTCGCTCGTGCCCCCGTTGTTTCGGTTCGAGCCGAACACGAGATACCGCCCGTCCGGGGAGAACACAGGGAACCCGTCGAATCCCTCGGAGTAGGTGATCCGCTCCAGACCGGTCCCGTCGAGGTTGATCATGTAGATGTCGAAGTCACGTCCCGAGGGATCCTGGTGATTCGAGGCGAAGAGGATCCTGTTTCCGTCCGGATGCCAGTAGGGAGCG
Organism: Gemmatimonadota bacterium; assembly: GCA_022564535.1. Next base: position 4,932 of record JADFLD010000067.1, on the reverse strand, counting down.
AAGTTCGCGCTGCCGATGTGCGTCACCTGCCGCTTGTTCGAACCGTCCGCGTCCATCACCCAGATCTCGAGCTCACCCGGACGCAGAAGCCCCTCCGCGAGCAAGCCCATGTAGTCGTCGAGCTCTGGACCCTCCTCAGGATAGTGTGCCCGCCAGATGATCTTGGATCCGTCCGGCGAATAGAACGCGCCGCCGTCGTAGCCCAGGCGGTCGGTGAGCTGCACGACGTCGGAGCCGTCCGGATTCATCGAGAACAGGTCGAGGTCGCCGCTCCGGACGCTCGTGAAGACGATTCGGTCACCGACCGGTGAAAACGTCGCCTCGGCGTCGTATCCGGGGGCGTCGGTGAGCTGGCGGAGGTTTGACCCATCGACGTTCGCCACGAAGACGTCATACGTCTCGTACACGGGCCACACATAGCCCAGGGAGAAGTCCGGATTCGCAGGGCACGACGCATCGTAGTGATGCGTCGACGAGTAGAGAATCTGGTCGCCCGAGGGATAGAAGTACGAGCACGTCGTGCGCCCGTCGCCGTTGCTCACCCTGTGCGTTTCGGCGGTGTGTGGATCCAGTACGAAGATCTGGTCGCACTCGGCTCCGGGCTTGCGCGCCTGATAGATCAGCTTGGATCCATCGAAGGCCCAGTAGGCTTCGGCGTTTTCACCGCCGGCGGTGAGTTGGCGCATGTTCTTGAGGTGGATCTCCCCTTCCATGGCGAGGACCACACCGTCGGCCGCGAGGCTCACCGCGACATCAGCCGCCGAGGGAACCGCATTCTGCACCGCTTCAGACCCGCACCCGGACATCAGAAAGACCGACGAGATCACCAGCGCAAGCAATCGATGAGTCACGAAGCACTATCCTCGGTAAAGAGCGTTGTTGCCCGTCCTGCTCGATCCCACTCTGGCATCGACGCAGTCGATACCCTGCGAGAACCGAAAGTAACTAGTTTCGGACGTTGCCCATCCGTAAAGGTTCGGACGTAGGCACCGACGAGTACCCTCCCACGACGAAGCGGGGGCGGTACCACGAGATCGATACCGCCCCGGCCGCTGACCCTCGGGTCTATTCGCGCTAGCTCTCGGAGCGCTCGATCGTGACGCCGCACTCGGCGAGCGCCTCGATGTAGGCGTCGATCGGCACGCATTCAGACGGAGTGCGCACACCTGATTCCACCACGCCGCTGGCCTGCAAGCGGGCCGTGGATGCCAGCGAGTAACCGGTGGTGCGCATCATGGCGGTCACGCCAGTGTCGGGATTGTAGAAGTCGACCATCTGGTACGTGATGGTCTTGGGCGCACCGTCCTTCGAACCCGACACGATCACGCGCATGGCGACCAGATCGTTCCCGTCCGGATTGCGAAGGCCGGGCGAAACAGCGGCGATGAACGCGTCCCGGGGTATCACCTGGGTGCCCTTCACGTCGATCGGCTCGAGACCCATGAGGCCGATGTCCCGCATGGCCTTCAAGAGCACCGCATGGCCCGGATACCGGAGCGTCTTGTACGTCATAGACGGAATCACACCCTCGTAGCGATACGGCATCCTGGAGATGCCTCCGGCCGTCAGAAACGCTTCGAGCGTACCAAGGGGCTCAGGAAAATCGACCTCCTCGATTCCCGTGAGCGCCTCCTTCTCCCGGACCTTTCCGTCCTCGAGCACCAGAACGGGCGTCGTGTAGTAGTCGAGCACGCCCTCCATGGAGTACACGATCTGGTAGTTGAGGGGCGGCTTCGGGTCCTGCGGCAACCCCCCCACGAAGATCTGGACGGACAAGACATCATCGAGCGCATCGATTCCACCCTGGGCCAGGATGTTCACCATCCCCGGAGCGAGACCGCAGTCGGGCACGACGGAGACTCCGGCTGCTGCGGCAGCGGCGTGTTGCTCCTTCTGCTCGTCCACGAGCTTGGTGTTGCCCCCAAGATCACAGAAGTGTGCGCCGCTCTCGATCGCGAGTCGCGTCATCCGGACGTTGAAGTAGTACGGTAGCGCGCAGGCGACGGCGTCGATGCCTTTCATGGCCGCTAGAACCTGGGTCTCGTCGCCGGCATCGAGGGTCCGAAACTCGACCTTCGTGCCCACCCACGGCGCGATGAAGTCGGGTGGATTGGTCACGTCGAGGTCGGCCACGATCACCCTCTCGACGTCGTCGCGGCGCGCCAACTCGAGCGCGCACGCCGAGCCCTGCTTTCCACCGCCAAGCACCAGAAATCTCATCGATCAACACCCTTCCATTGAGTTGTTCGGGGACGCGCGCCTGTCACGGTAACATCGGTTGCAGCGGCTAACCCAGGAGGTCCAACTGGTCATCGTCGGAGCCCGAAGCCCCCATCTTCTCGATCTTCGCGGTGACACGCTCTTGGGCCGGAGGGCCACCCCGCCCGTGGGCGCGAGTAACTTCGACAACCCGGTCCCCCGGCTCAAGCTCCACCATCCGCGTGCCGCGCGTTCGACGCCCTTGGATCGGAACCGAGTCCGCCGCCGCCCTGGTTACCTGACCCGCGGCGGTGACGACCATCACCTCGTCGGCCTCGACGACCTCCAGAGCGCATACGATCGGTGCGTTCTCCTCTCCGGCGGGGACGGCGAGGTTGCCCATGCCTCCACGATTCTGAAGCGGGAAGTCCGAGACGAGGGTCCTCTTGCCGAGCCCGTCCTCGCTGATGGTCAGCACGGTCGAGTCCCGCCGAATGAGCAGCATGCCCGCGATCTCATCCTCTCCCTTCAGAGACATTCCTTTCACACCCTGCGCGGTGCGACCCATGATGCTGACCTGATCCTCTCCGAACCGGATCGCCCGGCCACCGCGTGCGAGCAGCATGACGTCGGCGGTCCCGTCCGACAGGACGACGTCCATGATGCCGTCTCCCGCCTTCACACCCGCCGCCCTTACCCCCCCGGAACGCGGGTGTGAGAAATCGGACACGGGCGTACGCTTCATCACGCCCTTCCGGGAAAGGAAGACGAGGAAGCGATCGGGCACGTTCAGGTCGTCGATCGGAATCATCGACACGATGCGGTCCTTCCGATCGGCCCCTTCGAGCAACGCATACACCGACTTGCCCCGCGAGGCACGCGCACTCTCCGGCACGTCGAGGACCGGGAGAAAGTGGCAGTGCCCGTTCTCCGTGAAGGCGAGTATCGAGCCGCGGGTTCGGGCGACGAAGATCCGTTCGAGATAGTCGTCATCGTAGCGCTCCATTCCGGCGAGCGCCTTTCCAGACCCCACGCGTCGCCGATAGATGTGCATCGGGATCCTCTTGATGAAGCCCTCGTGCGACAGTGTCACGACGACGTCCTCGTCCGCGAGCTGACCCTCGAGTACCAGCGTCTCGACCTCCGCCTCATCGTCGTCCAGGAGCACGGTCCTGCGCGCGTCACCGTACTTCTCGACAACCTCCCCGAGTTCGTCCAGCATGATCTGGAGTTGCCGCTCCTCGGACTCCAGAACGCCGCGGAGATCAGCGATCGTGACCTCGAGCGCCTCCAGCCGACTTTCGAGTTGATCGCGCTCGAGCGCCGTCAGCCTCGCCAGACGCATGTTGAGGATCGCATCGGCCTGCACCACGCTCAGGCCGAACCGGTCCTGAAGCCGCTCCGACGCTTCTGCACGATCGACCGAGGCGCGAATGATCTTGATCACCTCATCGATGTGGTCGAGCGCGGCCAGAAGGCCCTGCACGACATGCTTCTCGGCCTCAGCCTTCTCGAGGTCGAACCGACTCCGCCGCCGGATGACATCCAGGCGGTGATCGCGGAACCGCTCCAGCATCTGCTTGAGATCGAACTCGCACGGCTGGCCGTCATCGAGCGCGAGCAGATGCGCACCGAACGTGGTCTGAAGGCTCGTTCCACGAAACAGCGTCTTGAGCACACCGGCGGCGTCCGCGCCACGCTTGAGCTCGATCACCAGGCGGATGCCATCCCTGTCCGTCTCATCGCGGATGTCGGAGACGTCGTCGACCTTCCCCTTCTTGGAGAGGGAGACGATCTGCTCGATGACCTTGGTCTTGTTCACCATGTAGGGGAGCTCGGTGACGACGAGCTGCTCCTTCCCGCCACGCATCGCTTCCTTCACCACTCGGGCTCGCATGATCACCCGGCCGCGTCCCTCCCGGTACATCTTCCCGATCCCTTCGAGTCCGACGACGAAGCCGCCGGTCGGGAAATCCGGGCCGGGGATGTGCCGCATGAGGTCGTCGACCGTGCAATCCGGGTCCTCGACCAGGTGGCGCACGCCGGCCGCGATCTCGGCGAGGTTGTGAGGTGGCACGTTCGTGCTCATGCCGACGGCGATGCCGGATGAGCCGTTGACCAGCAAGTTGGGGAAGCGACTCGGGAGAACCGTCGGCTCTTCGCGCTGACTGTCGAAGTTCGGTTGGAACGCGACGGTCTCCTTCTCGATGTCGTCGAGGAGCTCCGTCGCGATCGCCTCCAGTCGAGCCTCCGTGTACCGGTACGCGGCCGCGCGGTCACCGTCGATCGAGCCGAAGTTGCCCTGTCCGTCGATCAGTGGCATGCGCAGCGAGAAGTCCTGAACCATCCGCACAAGCGCGTCGTAGACGGCAGAATCACCGTGCGGGTGGAACTTGCCGAGCACGTCGCCGACGACGGCTGCGCACTTCCTGTACGGCCGATCGGGGCTGAGTCCCATCTCGTGCATAGCGTAGAGAATCCGCCGATGGACCGGCTTGAGTCCGTCGCGTACATCGGGTAGCGCGCGCTGGACGATGACGCTCATCGAATAGTCCAGGAAGGACTCGCGCATCTCCTCCTCGAGCGTGCGCGGGAGAATCCGTTCCCGTTTGGAGGCCGTGGCCATTCCCTCTCCGGGCAATTCTGTGGTGGGGCGCGGTGGACACCGCGGGTCGACGCGCAGGGCACGAAACCATTAACGGGCCCCACGCTGCCCTAGGTTCTCAGATTTGC
>JADFLD010000066.1 GCA_022564535.1 Gemmatimonadota bacterium | reverse complement strand
GAAAACGGGCCGCTTAGCGGCCGAGCAAATCGGGGCGCCCGGATTCGAACCGGGGACCTCTGCGACCCGAACGCAGCGCTCTACCGGACTGAGCCACGCCCCGAACACTACGGGTCTACGATAATGCAGACGGGGTGGGATGGACGGCGCTACGCGCCGTCGTCTCGCGAGTCGCCGTGGTCGGCGCTTCGCGGGACCCACCTTTGTCGCTCGGCTCGAACCCACTCTGCGATCTTCTGCGAAGATCGCGTGGGTTCGAATTCTTGCTGCATACATATAACGGACGGGGTGGGATTCGAACCCACGCGGGCTATGCCCACACGATTTCCAATCGTGCGCCTTAAGCCACTCGGCCACCCGTCCAACACGGACCGTGGGCCGGTCCTCTCACACGGCCTTACGGAGGGAGTGGGATTCGAACCCACGCGGTGTTGCCACCAACGCCTTAGCAGGGCGTCGCCATAAGCCACTCGGCCATCCCTCCCAAGGGAAACTACGACGGCCAAGCCGTCGCATCCCTCGAAATTGCCCCGCTAGGGATCGAACCTAGACTCTCCGGAACCAGAATCCGGCGTGTTGCCAATTACACCACGGGGCAAACGAGCCACCAGTCGGATTCGAACCGACGACCCCGTCATTACGAGTGACGTGCTCTGCCAACTGAGCTATGGTGGCAATCGTAAATGGAGCCGAGGGGGATCGAACCCCTGACCTCAGCGTTGCGAACGCTGCGCTCTCCCAACTGAGCTACGGCCCCCAAGCTCTGAATATGGGCGCGACAGGATTCGAACCTGTGACCTCTACGATGTCAACGTAGCGCTCTAACCAACTGAGCTACGCGCCCCGAGACCTTCGTCTCAGGATCCTACTCATACGCCCGGAGGGACTCGAACCCCCAACCTCCTGGTCCGTAGCCAGACGCTCTATCCAATTGAGCTACGGGCGCTTCACGGCTCGCAGCCGTCATCCGCAAGTCCAACGCTTGGAGTGCCCACGACAGGACTCGAACCTGTACGCCGTTTCCGACACTGGTCCCTCAAACCAGCCTGTCTACCAATTCCAGCACGTGGGCAGTGCCCTACCGGTCACCCCCGGCGGGCGACCATGCTCGAGGAGGGACTCGAACCCTCACGAGGTTAACCCCCACAGGGTCCTGAACCCTGCGCGTCTACCAATTCCGCCACCCGAGCAATCCCGACTTATGGGCCGAAAACCCGATCCAACATGGAGCCGAGGGGTCTCGAACCCCTGACCTCTTGAATGCCATTCAAGCGCTCTCCCAACTGAGCTACGGCCCCCTTCACACGACCGGGAAGCCACCTGCACCTACGCTCAAGGCGACTCCATTATGTCAAAAAACTCGGAGCGGGGCTGACGAGACTCGAACTCGCGACCTCCGGTGTGACAGACCGGCGCTCTAACCAACTGAGCTACAGCCCCTTTTTGCAAACAACATTCGCCCTACGGGTCCTTCTTCCTTCATACCCCGACGGGGAATTGAACCCCGATTACCAGGTTGAAAACCTGGCGTCCTAGCCATTAGACGACCGGGGCCTTCATCCGCCTTACAGGCCCGGAGGGACTCGAACCCCCAACCCCCGGTTTTGGAGACCGGTGCTCTACCAGTTGAGCTACGGACCTCTTGCGTTCACTCTCGCCCGCCAACTGCGGCGAGCATCATGGCCAGGGGCGGAATCGAACCGCCGACACCATGATTTTCAGTCATGTGCTCTACCAACTGAGCTACCTGGCCCAGACGAGAAACCCGCCCGAGCCAGTTTCGGCGCGAGCGGGAAGTTTACGGAGAAGACCGACCCTACCGGTCCTCCGCTCCCGCCCGCACTCGCGGGCTCCACGTATCGGAGACTATCCAGAGAACCAAACGCTGCATCGTACTCCTTCGCCTCATCCAAACGTGGGAAGCGCCGCCCCATGGCGGCGCTTCACGAGCAAATAGCGGGGGCAGGATTCGAACCTGCGACCTTCGGGTTATGAGCCCGACGAGCTACCAGACTGCTCCACCCCGCAGCAGGGCAAAGAAGTTAGTCGAGCCCCCGAGACGAGGTCAACCCGTTTCCTTCGGCGACCTTCCGGGCCCTCAGGGCTCCGGGCTCATGGCCTAATCGGTTGGCTCGTCCTCGTCCTTCGCCGCAGCCAACGCGTCATCGACGGCGCGTAGCAACAGCTCGGGGGTCACCGGCTTCTGCAGCGTGTATTTCGCGCCCAGCGCCTCGGCCATATGGAGCTGGAATGGCCCGGTGCCGGACACGGCGACGACCGCCGGTGGATTCGAGAGCTCCCGCAGGACGGTGATCAACTCGAAGCCGTGGACCTCCGGCATGTGGAGGTCCGTGACCACCAGGTCGACTTCCCTTAGCGCGTGCAACCTGAGCGCCTCTTCGCCGTCCACGGCGAGGACCGTCTCGTGGCCAGCGCGCTCCAGAATGGCCTTCACGAGCAGGCGGTCCGCCTCTTCGTCGTCTACTATGAGAATTCTAGCCAAGGGGTTGTGCCTCGGTGTCCGGCCCGCTGGGGGGAGCGTTTCGTTGCTTCACCTTACGGAAAATCGAGACCGTTTTCAACCATCCCCCCGGAAGGTGGCTCTGGCCCGCGCGCTTGACCGTTTTCTCGAGGATGGCGGGGGAGATTGTTATCACGCATATAGCACGCGACTGGACTTCTCCTCCCGTAAGGACAGGCTGCATGATGCCCGACACGATATCCGAGCCCAAGGTGGCCGAAGAGCTCAACCTCTTCGTCATCGCTCAGCGTCAGTGCGACAACGCCGCGCGGTATCTGCCGAGTCTCGACCCTGGCTTGTTCGAGTTCTTGAAGCGACCCGACAAGCTCATCATCGTGGAGTTTCCGATCGCCACGACGTCACGCGGCGTGCGGAATTTCGTCGGGTACCGCGTGGTGCACAGCCGTATTCGGGGCCCCGGGAAGGGTGGCATCCGATACCACCCCGACCTGACGGCGGACGAGGTTCGGGCACTGGCGTCATGGATGACGTGGAAGACAGCGCTCGTGGGCGTGCCATTCGGCGGGGCAAAGGGCGGGGTCGTGTGTGACCCGAAGCGACTCAGTGCGGAAGACCTCCGGCACATCACCCGACGTTTCATCGTCGAGCTCGGAGACAACATCGGGCCTCACACGGACATCCCGGCGCCCGACGTGAACACGAACGCCGAAACGATGGCGATCATCTACGACACCTACGAGATGATGCACGCCGGCCAGAACAACCTCGGCGTCGTAACCGGCAAGCCGGTGCACATCGGGGGATCGCTCGGTCGGCGAGAGGCCACGGCGCGTGGCGGTCTCTTCGTGACCCGCCGCGCTCTGTCTCGCGGGGTCCTGCCCGGCGTGACCGAGATCGAGGGCCTGAGCATCGTCATTCAGGGGTTCGGCAACGCCGGCGCCATCGCCGCGACGCTGTACCATGAGGCCGGCGCGCGCGTCGTCGGTGTGAGCGACTCCCGAGGCGGCATCCACAACCCCGACGGTATCGATCCCGACGCGGCCATCGACCACAAGGAGAAGACCGGTTCGGTCCAGGGCCTCGCGGGATGCCGGGACGTGACCAACGACGAGATTCTCACGCTGCCGTGCGACGTGCTGATTCCCGCGGCGCTCGAGAATCAGCTCCGTGGTGACAACGCGTGCCGCGTCCAGGCGCGCATGATCGTCGAGCTCGCGAACGGTCCGACGACGCCCGACGCCGAGGCCATATTCTTCGAGCGGGACATCCCCGTCCTGCCTGACATCCTCGCCAATGCCGGCGGCGTGACCGTCAGCTACTTCGAGTGGGTGCAGAACAACAAGAACGAGCAGTGGGAAGAAGAAGAGGTGAACCGCCGACTCGAGCGGATCATGAACGAGGCCACCGATGGAGTCATCGACAAGCAGGTGGAGCTCAACGGCTCACTCGATACACTCAATGCCGAGCGGGTGAAGCTGGGGCGGGACGGCGAGCCACTGGGCCCCGTCAGCCTGCGCACAGCGGCGTTCGTGGTTGCCGTCGAGCGCGTCGCGCGGGTGGCGCTCGATCGGGGAATCTGGCCTTAGAACGGTGGGGTAGCCGGGACGCGAAGCCCCGACCGACGAAGCGCCGGTCGGGGTGTGCGTCGAGCGGGCCTCGAAGGGTCCCAGCTCCGGTCAGTCCTGGCGATCCTATTGGAAGGCGCGCACTCCGAGCTGGGCCTCTTCCAAGCGATCGGGCACGAGTTTCTGGACGCGCAGCATGAAGGCGGGCGCGGCGAGAATCGCCGTGACCTCTCCCTCCGTGAGGGCGACATCCACGGACTGGCCGGTGTCGCATCGAATGGTCACGGTCGTGGGTGTGTAGATTCCTGCTGTGAGGACCGACACGAGTCCGTTCAGGAACGATTGCTCGTCATGGATGGTCAAGTTGCCTGAGGGGCAAAGCGCTCCGCTGTCGAGGTTTCTCTCGCCGATGAGGCCGCCAAGCCATTGGCTCTGCCATTCCCGATAGACCACGGGGCCCGTGGGTGCGCCTTGCCCCACGGTGAACGTGTGCTCGAAACAGCCCGTCGCGACCATGACCAACCCTAGCCCTAGTACCGCCCTTCCCATCTTGATCATTTCGTCCCCCCCTGAGGGTGCAGTCCTATTCAATTGATTCGAAGTTCCATCAGCGCTCAGCATGAGCAACCGCCATGCCACGGATCATGGATTTACAACACGTTGTGGCAGAACAGTTTGCGAGTTCATGTGCAAACGAGGCAGACTGAGGCCGTCCTCTCCAGAGGACGATCCGCAGGGGGCCTCGTCACCCCGGGGGCAGCCGGCGACCCGCTTCCGACGTCGAAGCGTCGCCGCGGACCTCCATGCTCATGTTCCGGGTAGCCGGTTAGGGCGGGATTGAGTACGGCGCCCGTTCGGCATCAACCCGGCGAGGACAGCGTGAGACAAAGTACAGGGGACGACCTGGTATCGATGACGGCGATCGTCGCAGGAGCTGTGGTCTCCGTCGTGGTCACGATCGGGAGCATGATCATGTCGGGTGACGAGGCCCGGGAGGTGACTCCTGCCTCGATCGATCGGCCCCACCACGAAGTGTTTCTCGACGCTCGAGGGCCGGAACGCGGCCCGACGCCGGCAGAGTGGCGCGTCATCGAGACCTGCAGGATGATCGAGTCGGTGATTGTGGCCGAGCCGGCTCCAGGTGTGGAGGGAGCTGCACTCGAGTTGGAGCGCCTCCTGATTCAGCTAGACGAGCAGCGCTGCAGCCTGCGGATCGACGGATGAAGCCGAACTCCTGGCGGCGGTAGAGCGAGTCGTCGGCGGGAGTGGGTCGATCGACGAGCTCCTGTAGGACCGGCCGGGACTCTGCTGCTAGCAGCCCGTGGCAGTAATAGAGCGGACCCCGCGGCACTCGACGCGAGGTTGCCTTTCGACGAGGCCTACCGTACACCCAGCACGACCGTGCGCGCGATCTCCCGGACACGGGCGACAGGCGGCCGCGTGATCGCCCTCGGCACCACGGTGACGCGCGCCCTCGGGCTCACGGCACGATGCGCCGCACGGCGACGAGATGCTCTACCCAATAGGGATTCCGGATATTCGAGATTCTGACGCCGCTGGAGCTGCTGTGGATGAACTCGTTTCCACCCACGTAGAGTCCGACGTGGCTGGTCTTGTCCGGATTGTCTAGCGAGAAACCAAGAATGTCACCCGGTCGCAGGAGATCCGGTTGCAAGTCGATCGGAGAGCCCGCTTGCATCTGAGCCGTGCTCACCCGAGGGAGCGTGATACCGAACTCGCCGTATGCGAACTGGATGAGTCCCGAGCAGTCGAATCCGTTTGCGTCGGTTCCGCCCCACACATAGGGGGTTCCGATGGATGCCAGCGCGATTTCGACGACGCCGGCCGTAATCCGGGCCGCGTCGTTCTCTGCCGCGACGTCAGTGGCCGGTTCGGGTGCCCTTACCGCCGGCTCCGGCCTCGGTGCCGGCGGCTCGAATCCGCCCGCCGTCGAGCAGGCCCCGAACGCCAGCGGGCAAAGGGCGAGCAGGAGGAGACGGCGTGCCGGACGGCGCGAATGACTCATCGACGTCCCTCCAGGTACCGGATCGTGCCTCCGAACGGATTGACGCCCACGTCGTAGCGAGCTTCCTCCGATAGGGTCTGCAGGTCGATGACGACGACGTTGCCGCCCCCGGCGTTCATGACGTAGAGCTTGTCGCTCGCGGGCGAGAAGAGCGGGAATCCAGGCCCCGGGCCGAGCGGCACGGTGGCGACGACTGCCCTCCTGCGTGTGTCGATGATCGCGACGTCCTGGGTCTCCCCGTGCGTCGAGGCCGCGTAGCGGCCGTCGGGCGACACTGCGATGCGGCCCGCGCCCCTGCCCTCGGTCTGGACCACTTCGACGACTTCGTCCCGGCTCATGTCGATGACCGCGACGGAGCCGTCGTGGTCGGAGTGCACCCACGCCTCACCTCCCGGCGTGAAGGCCACACCCACCGGCCCTCCTTCAATGTGGATGATCTTTATGATCTCGTCCGTGCGCGTGTCGATCACCACTACGCGGTCATCGTCGCGGTGTGGGTAGTACAGCTTGTCCGTGCGATGATCGATCGCAAGGAAGTGCCCACCCTCGAGCAGGAGGTCGATCTTCTTGGTGACTCTTCCCGCCCGGACGTCGTATACCACGATTCCGGGCACGTCCGACGTCTCGACCCCAATGTACAGTTTGGTGCCGTCCCGGTTCAGCGCCACCCCGTGGGGCGACGCCGACGCGTTGACCGTCGTCTGGCCACCCCGTCCCGTCCGTTCCACCGGCGGCCGGCTGAAGTAGGGGGTCTCGATCTTCCCGGTTTCCTGCCACGTCTCCAGATCGACGATCACCACGTGCGGACCCTGCGGGATCGCGGCGAAGAGTGTCTTGCCGTCCGGTGTGATGACGCCTTCGTGCGGCTGATTCTCCGCCACGAACCGGTTCACGATCCGCCCAGCGACCACGTCCAGCTCGTACGCGGTGAAGTCCGAGTGGCTCAGAGCGATGACCGTGTGCTGCTGGGCCTCGGCAACCGTGCTCAGCACCAAGAAAGCGACCGCAGCGGCGGATATTGAGCGGCTCATGCGAACCTCCGGTCGGAAAAGCTGAAGGACGACATAGCCGGAGCGTTCGGCAGGCGCAACGGGCGGCGCTGCGCGCTCGAGCATGGGTCGCCCCGACTGCGCGTGTCAGTGGTTCCGGACCCCGCAGGGATTTGAGCTACGCCGGTGCGGCTTCGTTCGCGGCGGGAGCCCGACTTTCGCAACACAGCACTAGACGCCCAGTCTGCGATGTTGCAGCGTCTTTGGGTCCGGCCTCATGCCGAATCCCGAAGAGTGAATATGAGAGCGAAATTCGTAGCCTTGCTGGCGACATTGTCGATCGCGAATGCGTCCGTCTCAGCGCAGGATCCCCGGCCAGAGGATGTATCGTCGATCGATGGGATCATCCGCGCCTACTACGAGACGGTCTCGGGACCCGCGGGCGAGTCGCCTGATGCTGAACGTGATCAGACCCTTCATCACCCCGAAGCATGGGTCGCGATCGCCGCGACGGACTCCTCGGGTAAGCCCGTGGTCAATGTCATCACTTTGGCCGAGTACTACGGGGAGAACTCGCCTCGGCGGCAAGGCTTCTGGGAATGGGAAACCGACCGGGTCGTGAGTCGTTCGGGGAACATGGTCCATGTTTGGAGCAGCTACGCCTCGGCGCGAACCGAAGGCGGTGAGCCGTACGCGCATGGCGTCAACAGTATTACGCTGTTCCACGACGGGACCCGGTGGTGGATCATGGGCTGGATGTTCGATTCGGCTGCCGGGTAGCGATCGCCAACTCCGGAAGGAGCGCGGACCATCGTTGACATGGCTCCGTCGACCAGCCTACTTTGCGGCGCAAAGTGAGTCGCGCATGGAGGTCATTATATGCCCCGTTGGCTGAGGGTCATCCGTGGGATGATCGGTATGGGACTGACCTTCTCGGCGGGTGTTGGCG
>JADFLD010000065.1 GCA_022564535.1 Gemmatimonadota bacterium | reverse complement strand
GCGCATCGAAGAATTCTCGGGGCTGGGTCTCCACCCCGGCGTGGAACATGAGGAAGAAGATCCCGATGTCGGCCAGGAGCGTGATCGCCTCGCTGGGCTCGATGAGGCCGAAGACAGCCGGTCCCACCAGCACCCCGACGATGAGCTCGCCCATGATCGTGGGCAGTCCCAACGGGCGCAGGGTGACCGCGACCAGCCAGACGCCCGCCAGGAGGATCAGGAGATCGAGGGCGACGTCTTGCATGCGGCGAATCTAACACCGGAGCGCTCACCGGCTACTGGAGCATCTTCGGCCCTACCCGTGCGCGAATTCGGAGATTCTAGAACGCGCGCGAGACGATGGGTAGCCCGAGCCGCCACTCCCATGTGGGACCTCGTTTCAATGCATCGACGAGACCGATGAGCCCTGGTCAGGGGCAGAAGAGACGACTACTCCGCGCGCATCGCCACCATGGGATCGACCCTCGTCGCGCGTCGTACAGGAACCAGGCACGCGACGAGCGATGTCAGGCTGAGGAGTGCCGCGACCGCCAACAGCACCCTTCCGTCTGCCGGCTCTACGCCGAAGAGTACGAACGACAGTCCCCGGCCGAGGAGCATCGACAGTCCGAGACCGATCGCCATCCCCATCGCCAACTGGAATCCGGTCTGGCTCAGGATGAGCCGTACCACGCGAAGACGAGACGCCCCGAGGGCTACGCGCAAGCCGAGCTCGTGCCGCCGCTGATTCACGCTGAACGCCAGCACCCCATAAAGTCCGATCGACGCCAGGAAGAGTGCAGCGGCACCGAAAACCGTGAACATCACGCCAAAGATGCTGAAGAACACAGTTCCGGCGCGGATGGTCTCGGTCAGCGTGTTAACCTGTGAAATCGGAAGGTCCGGGTCGAGCTCGGCAACGATCTCCCGCGCACGCGCCGTGATCTGGAGCGGTTCGCCCCGCGTGTGGACCATGAGGTTGACGACCGAGGCGGGCCGCTGGGCGAGCGGCACATAGATCGCCTCCGCGGCCAACACGAAGACGTCACCCTCCAGGTAGAAATCCGGGGCGACCCCGACGATCGTGTACCAGTCCATGCGCTCCTGAATTTCGACACCCGCCTGTGCGACCCGCCGCAACCGTAGGCGACGGCCGAGCGCTGATTCACCTCGGAAATACTCTGCGGCGAATTTCTCGTTTACGACGGCGACCGGCATCGAACCACGGTCGTCCGCCCGTTGAAAGGCCCGACCCTCGACGACGTCGGTGGACAACGTCTCGAAGTAGGCCGGGTCGATCGCTCCTATGCGAGCGCTCGGGTAGTCGCTGTCCCCCAAGTAGGTTCGGCCCTCCAGCTCGAAGCGTCCGTTACCGAAGCCCGCCGCCGGGAGCTCGGTCGTGATGCTGGTGGAGATGACCGTGGGCTCGTTGTTCAGGCGTTCCCGTAATCGATCGAAGAGCTGGAGTCGTTCTTCGTCCCCCGGATAGTCCGTCGGAGGCAACGACAGTGTAGCGGTAAACACGTTGTCACCGTCGAACGGAAATTCGACGTTGGCCAGGTTGGTCACACTTTTCACCATGAGGCCGGCGGACACCAGGAGCGCAAAGGAGAACGCCACCTCCACAATGACGAGCCCCTTGCTCAACCGTCCAATACTCAGAGAGGACGTCCCTCTGGAATCGTCCTTCAAAATTTCGTTCACATCGGTCCGAGACGCCCGGATGGCGGGGATCACGCCCGACAACAGGCTTGCCCCGACTGTCAACAACAGAACGAAGAGCAAGACCGCCGTGTCGAGCTCGATGGAGAACCAGAACGGCACACCTTGGGGGATCGCCGTCAGAGATTGGTTGAAGGCGCTGATGGCGAGCTGGGCGATGCCCAAGCCCAGCACAGCGCCGAGCACGGAGATAACCGTGGAGTCGGTGAGAAGCTGGGATATGACCCGGGACCGGGTAGCCCCGAGCGCGGTCTTGAGGGCGACCTCTTTGCTCCTCAGGCTCGCCCGGGCCAGCAGCAGATTTGCCACGTTCGCGCATGCGATCAGGAGCACCAGGGAGACGGCCACGAGCATCGTGTACAGAAGTTGTGGAATCTGGTACCCGATCAGCTCCTGAACGTAGGGCCCGATGATGACCGTCATGCCTGCGTTGGTGTTGGGATATTCGACGCCGAGCTGTCCCATGATTCGGCTGAGGTCGTTTTGAGCTTGTGCCTCGGACACACCGTCGGACAGGCGACCCAAGGCCAGGATGGATGGACCCGTGCCCCGCTCGAGGGAGAGGTCACTGGGCGGCAACGGCCGCCAAACTTGTTGGTTGAAGGGAAACCCGAAGCCGTCCGGCATGATGCCGACGATCTCCGTGGGCCGACCGTCGAGTCGGACCGTGCTCCCAAGTACATCCGTCGCGCCGTTGAATCGATCCTGCCAGAAACGGTACCCGATCACCGCCACCGGCTGGGCGCCGATCACGTCGTCCTCGTCCACGAACCCCCGGCCCAGAAACGGTACCGTCCTCAGAAGGCGGAAGGTGTTGACCGTGACGTTCGCCGCGTTGACGAAGTCGGGCGGCCCGTCACCTGAGCCAAGGTTGAACGTCGTGAGCTCGTAGGCGGCCAGTCCCTCGAAGGTCGTTTGACGCTCGACCAGGTCCGTGTAGTCGTGGATCCGCATTACCAGCCGACCGGGTCCCTGCGAGGGATTGATGCGGTTGATGGCCATGAGCTCATGGGGGTCCTCCACGGGGAGGCCCTTCAGAATCACGCCGTTCACGATGCTGAACATGCCCGCCGTCAGTCCGATACCAAGACCGAGCGTAGCGATCGCGATGAGCGCCGCACCGGGCCGCCGAAGCATGCCGCGCAGGGCGAGCTGAACGTCTTTCCTGAGGTCATCAAGCACTTGTCGTTTCCTCTCGGTGGGTGATTTCTGAGTTTCGGCCCGGACCATCAAGGAGTGCCACCACGCCCGGGGAATCGTCTTGAAGAAGTCCAAAATGATGCGGTACCAGAACGTCGACGTCGCTCGCCGGGCCCGATAACGCGCCCGCGACGCGTCGAACTCGGCAAGCATCTCCACTCCGAAGCGGTCTCGGAACCAGGACGGGTAGAGGAGCAACAGCAAGCGGAAGGAGGAGCGGCCGAACATGGTCCTAGACGATGTGCCGGAGACGCGCGTAATCGACGATTCGTTCCAAGGTGGCGGTCTCGCTCGCGAGCACCTCACGCCCGGAGGCCGTGAGGCCGTAGAACCGTCGGCGGTCGTCCGTCTCACCCTCGGGTGGATCGACTTCCTCTATCAAAGCGACCTCGGCCAGCCGTCCTAGCGACCAGTAGAGGGACCCTGGTCCCAGCTTCACCGAGCCACCCGATCGCTCCTCCACTTCCCGGGCCATCGCGTGGCCGTGACGACTGCCCTCGGTCAGCGCGAGCATGAGGAAGAAGAACGCCGGCGTCATCCTGATCGGCGACTTTTGGTCATCCACCTTCGATCCTCCTGAGAATTGTCTTGGTTTCTGTAGTAGCCTACGGAATGGATGCGTAGAAAGTTTCTGGAGGGTCGAGATCCTTTCCGGCCTCGTGCCCTACCGGGCTGGATACGAAACGCCGCTCTTGCACCGAGGAGATTAGATGACACCTTGGGCTCAAAGTTTTTGAGCCCTCAGCCGGCCGCGGGAGCCAACAAGAACCCGCGGGTCCGTGTCCCCGTATTGACTCAACTTCCCCCGAGAGAACCTCGCTCGCCCGCACCGGAGTGTGCATGTCCCTTCGTAATATCCTGACCGGCAGAACCGTGCGAGCCGGTCTCCTGGCCCTCGGAACGGTCGTGGTGGGGGTTTATGGCTTGGCGGCCCAGCTCACTCAAGAGAGTGGTGCGGATCGCCTCGAGATCGACGATCCGCCCGCGCCGGTGGGGGGCGCAATGATCAACCAGGCCGGCCAGGAGGGGGTCACTATAAGGGCTGTCCGGGTGAGCGAGCCGTTCCAGATCGACGGGGTTCTCGACGAACCGTTTTATCAGCGCGTTCCCTCGATTTCCGAGTTCGTCCAGGCCGTTCCGGTGGAGGACGGTGAGCCCAGCGAGCTCACCGAAACTTGGATCGCCTTCGACGACAACAACGTTTACGTGTCGGCGAAAATATGGGACTCCGAAGGACCCGACGGTTGGATCGCGAACGAAATGAGGCGCGATTCGCGGCAGCTACGGGCGAACGATCATTTCGCCGTTTTTTTCGACACCTACTACGACCGTCGGAACGCCTTGGCCTTCAGCGGGACCGCGATCGGGGGCTTCTCCGACTTCCAGATCACGAACGAGGGAAATCCCAACATGGATTGGAATCCCGTCTGGGAGACCCGCTCGGCGCTCTTCGACGGCGGGTGGGCGATCGAGATGGCCATCCCGTTCAAATCGCTGCGGTATCGGCCCGGCCGGGAGCAGGTATGGGGGATCCAGATGCGGCGCTCGGTCATGCGCCGCAACGAATGGATCTTCCTCCGGGCGCTTCCCCTCTCAGTGGGGGCCGGAGGGGCGCTGGGGACCTTCCGGGTCTCGATGTACGGGACGCTCGTGGGGCTCGAGGCGCCGCCCCAGAGTCGCAACCTCGAGGTGAAACCGTACGGCATCGCAGGGTCCCGGACCGATCTGACCGCCGACCCCCAGATCAGCAACGACGGCTACGCCGACATAGGTCTGGACGTGAAGTACGGAATCACCCAGAACCTCACCGCGGACCTCACCTATAACACCGACTTCGCCCAGGTGGAGGTCGACGAGCAACAGGTGAACCTGACGCGTTTTTCCCTGTTCTTTCCCGAGAAGCGGGAGTTCTTCCTGGAGAGCCGGGGAATCTTCGACTTCGGAACCGGCGGGTTCAGCGGATCCTTCGGAGGCGGGGGTGGGGGACCCCCCGGCGGCGGCGGCGGTGGCTTCCGCGGGGGTGGCGCGCCCACGCTGTTCTATAGCCGACGCATCGGCCTCGACGACGGAACGCCGGTGCCGATCTCGGGTGGCGGGCGGGTGACCGGGAAAATCGGCTCGTTCGACATCGGACTGGTCAATATCCAGACGGACGGTGCCGGGATCGCGGGGGTGAAATCGACCAACTTCTCGGTCGTTCGGCTGAGGAGGGACATCTTCACCCGCAGCAGCGTGGGGGTGCTCTTCGAGAACAGGTCGCGGTCGGTGACCGGCCAGGGCTCGAACCAGGCGTGGGGCGTGGACGGGTCCTTCGGGCTGACGGACGATCTGAGCGTGCTCACTTACTACGCCCAGACCGCGACGGACGGCCTGAACGGTCTCGACGCGAGCTACCGAGGTCAGATCTCCTACAACGCGGACGAGTGGGGCGGGAGCGTCGACCACCTCGTCGTCGGAGACGACTTCAACCCGGAGATGGGCTTCGTGCGACGGAAGGACTTCCGACAGACGGCGTTGACGGGACGATTCAGCCCTCGCACGAACTCGATCTCCTGGATTCGGCAGCTCACCTTTTCGTCCAATTTCGACCACCTGGAGAACGAACAGGCGGGCTATCTCGAGAGCCGAAGCTGGGGCGGGCAATTCGGTGTCGCGTTCGAGAACGGTGATGGGTTCAGGGTGGGCTACACGAACAACTATGAGAATCTGGTGGAGGAGGCGTTTATCTCGGGGGCGACCATCCCAAGCGGCACCTACTCCTTCCCCGATGTACGAGTGAGTTACACGATGGGCCCCCAGCGTCCGTATTCGGGGACCTTCTCCCTGCGGCGCGGCGACTACTACGGGGGTACACTCACGTCCGCGGGACTGCGCGGGGGGCGCCTGGAGCTCACGCCGCAGCTTTCTCTGGAGCCGAGCATCTCGTTCAACTGGATCGACCTACCGCAAGGCCGTTTCGATCAGCACGTCGCGGTAACCCGGCTGACCTATACGCTGACTCCCCGCGCCTATGTGAGCGGCCTCGTGCAATACAACTCCGGAAGCCGCGCCGTGAGCGTCAACTTCCGCTTCCGCTGGGAGTGGGCCCCCGGAAGCGAGCTTTTCCTGGTCTATACGGAGGATCGAAACACGGACGTCCTGGATCGGTGGTCCGAACTCAGCAACCGCGGGTTCGTGATCAAGGTCAATCGCCTGCTGAGGATCTAGCCAGAAATGCGACCCTCGCCACTAACTTTGATGGTCACGAGCGTCACAATTCTCTCGGCCGTGCCAAGCTCGTCGGCGCTTGGCCAGCAGAACGATGGCAACGACGCGCGCAGCGCCGCAGCACCGGTGTCGCTCGAGGCCCGCGCCCTCACGGGGGACCTCGCCATCGATCTGGACGGTCGAATCGATGAGGCCGTTTGGGCGACCGCCACTCCGATCACCGACTTCACACAACAAGAGCCGGTCGAGGGCGCCGAGCCGTCGGAGCGAACGGAGATCCGTGTCCTCTTCGACGAGGACAACCTTTACATCGGCGCGATCCTTTACGACGACCCCGAAGGTGTGATGGCGTTTCAGCGCGAGAGGGACGCCTTCTTGAGCACCGACGACCGCCTCATGTGGATCCTGGACACCTTCCTAGACGGGCGCACCGGCTACTTCTTCGAGATCAATCCGGCCGGGCTCATGGGTGACGGGATCATCAGCGGAGGGGGAGGTGGGTTCCGTGGTGGCGGTGGCGGTGGGTTCGGTGGTAGCACGAGCAGGGCATGGGATGGTATTTGGGAGGTCCGGACGGCGATGCGACCGGACGGCTGGTCCGCCGAGATCAGGATCCCCTTCCGCACGCTGAACTTCGATCCCAACCGGAGCGAATGGGGCATCAATTTCCAGCGCACCATCCGGCGCAAGAACGAGGAAATCCTCTGGAGAGGCTATCGGCGCAGCGAAGGGCTTCGCAGCCCGGTCTACGCCGGCCGGCTGACGGGCCTGCAGGACATATCGCAGGGCGTCGGGCTCGAGGCACGCCCGTCCATGGTGGCGAACTGGCGAAACGTCCCCGCGGACCCTGTGCGGAACACGTACCCGACCGATGTCAGCCTTGACGTCAACTACAGCGTCACCTCGAGCCTGCGCGCATCGGTCAGCGTCAACACCGATTTTGCCGAGCTCGAAAGCGATCAGCGCCGTGTCAACCTGACTCGTTTCCCGCTGCGCTTTCCCGAGCGCCGCGACTTCTTCCTCGAGGGCTCGGGTGTCTTTTCGTTCGCGCCTCGGAGTGGCCCCTCGCCCTTCTATTCGAGGAACATCGGCATCAGCGATGGCCAGCAGGTTCCCATTCGGTATGGCACCCGTCTGACCGGGCAGGTCGATGCCTTCGAGCTCGGTTTCTACCAGATCGGCACGGGAGCACATACATACCTCGACAGCGACGAGATCGAGACCACGATTCAGAGGGAGGATTTCACCGTCGCGCGTGTGAAGCGAAGGCTCTTCGAACAGTCGGCGATCGGAGCGATCTACACGAGGCGTGAGGGAAGGCTCGACGACGACGGCCTCGATCTCGGCGCCCAACACACGGCCGGGGTCGACCTGGACTTCTCCACGCGTCACTTCCTGGGCGACAAAAACCTCGAGGTAGAGGCTTTCGTCGCGTGGAACTCCAACCCCGACCCGGTCGGAGCTCCGAGCCTGGGCCTCGGCGACCTCATGTCGCGCGGGGCCAGGCTGAGCTTTCCGAACGACATCTGGACCGCGCACGTCTCCTACCGGGAATTCGGAGACAACTACGACCCGTCGCTCGGTTTTGTGACGCGCAACGATTATCGGCGACTCGAAAATCGCCTTGGGTGGAGCCCACGCACGCCCGGCATCTCGTGGCTTCGCGGGCTCGACTTCTCCGGTCAGGTTCGCTTTCAGGACCAGATGAGCACCGGGATTCTCGAAGAGCGCGAAATCCGGCTCCGGCCGCTCGGGCTGAACTTCGAAAGCGGTGACAACATCGAATTCACCGTGACCAACACGAGTGAGTACCTCGACTTCCAGTTCGAGCCCAGCGACGGGATCATCGTGGAGCCGGGCCGCTACCGCAATTGGGAGTATCGGGTCAATGTGCGCACGTCGGGACGCCGTCGG
>JADFLD010000064.1 GCA_022564535.1 Gemmatimonadota bacterium | reverse complement strand
GGGCACCGCAGAGGTCTTGGAGTCCCTGAAGACCGCCGGCTATCGAATCGCGGTCATCTCGAACGCCGATGGTCGGATGGAGGGGGCACTCGAGACCGCCGGTGTGCGCGGGCACTTCGAGTTCGTCATCGACTCGGCCGTGATCGGAATCGAGAAGCCTCAGCCGGAGATCTTCCACGCAGGCTGTGACGCGCTCGGCCTGGCTGCCCACGAGTGTCTGTACGTGGGGGATCTTTATGAAGTCGACTACGTCGGCGCGACCGCCGCGGGCCTTCATGCGCTGCTGATCGACCCGCTCGGATTTCACGGGCAGAGGGCAGAGACGGTTTCGACATTGTCCCAGATCCGCGAATGGCTGCACGACCATGGACGCCGTAGCTCCGACGCCTCCCACGAGGCCTGATCCTTCCCTACCTTTCAGGGCTTGGCCTGAAGTCAGGGCGACCGAGAAATCCCCGCCGGCACCCGCAAATATGTCCGCAGAACGCAAGATCCGCATCCTCGTCGCCAAACCGGGCCTCGACGGCCATGACCGTGGAGCCAAAGTGGTCGCGAGCGCCTTTCGCGACGCCGGCTTCGAGGTCATCTACACCGGTCTCCACCAGACCCCCGAGATGATCGTGAGCGCCGCGGTCCAGGAAGACGTCGACGTCGTGGCGATGTCCGTACTCTCGGGCGCGCACATGACGCTGTTCCCACGCGTGAAGGCGCTGCTGGACGAGGCCGGGGCCGATCATGTGCTTCTCACCGGCGGGGGGATCATTCCGGAGGACGACGTCGCGGCGCTCGAGAAACAGGGCATCGGACGCCTCTTCGGGCCGGGCACGCCCACGAGCGCTGGCATCGACTACGTGAACGAGTGGTTCGCCGCCCGGGAAGGGACTTGAGGGGCTCGTCCAGCACCCTGTGTTGGCGGGGCGTATGACGGATGAGAGGGCGGGCGGCCCCTCCGGGCGACTCGGAGAGCTGTCGGGCGAACTGAAAAAGCTTCGCGAGGAGCTCCGGCTCGGGGGGGGCGCCCAACGAGTCGAGAAGCAGCACAAGCAGGGCAAGTTGACCGCGCGGGAGCGGATCGACCTCCTCCTCGACGAGGGTGAGCCTTCGGTCGAGATCGGAATGCTCGTCGCCTACGACCGCTACGAGGGAAAGGCGCCGGCCGCCGGGGTCGTCACGACGGTCGGGCGCATCGAGGGGCGCGAGGTCGTCGTCGTGGCCAACGACGCGACCGTGAAGGCCGGGTCGTGGTGGCCGGAGACGATCACCAAAATCTTGAGGGCACAGGAGATCGCGATGCGCTGCCGGATCCCGATCCTCTACCTCGTGGACTCGGCCGGCGTGAACCTGCCGTACCAGGGCGGTGTGTTTCCAGGCCAATACGGCGCGGCGCGGATCTTCTACTACAACTCGGTCATGCGTCGCTACCTGAGCATCCCCCAGCTCGCCGCGGTCATGGGTCCGTGCATCGCGGGGGGCGCGTACTTGCCGGCGCTGTCGGACGTGATCCTGATGGTCGAAGGCACCTCGTTCATGGGTCTCGGTGGCCCCAACCTGGTGAAGGGTGCGACCGGGCAGACGGTGGGCTCGGAGGAGCTGGGCGGCGCTCGCGTGCACACCGAGGTAAGCGGCGTGGCCCACTACATGGTGCCGGACGACCAGGCTTGCCTCGCCCGACTTCGGCAGCTCGTGCGTGAACTCCCTCGCGAGGTCGCACCCTCGGAACGCATGGCGACCCCGCCGAAGCGTCTGGCCTATGAACTCTACGATCTCCTGCCGGATGATCACCGACAGCCTTACGAGATCCGCGACGTGCTGGAATGCATCTTGGACGGAGAGGAGCTCGACGAGTTCCAGCCCGAATACGCGGGTGAAATGATTTGCGGCACGGGCTTCGTCGACGGCATGCCGGTCGGAGTCGTCACGAACGCCCGCGGGATGTTCAAGAGTCCGGCGGGTGGGGCGCCACACTTCGGTGGGATCATCTATGCGGAGAGCGCCCGCAAGGTCGCGTACTTCATCGAGACGATGAATCGCCACCGCACCGCACTGCTCTTCATACAGGACGTCTCGGGCTTCATGGTCGGCCCCGAAGCGGAGCATTCCGGCATCATTCGCGCGGGTGCCGACTTCGTGGAGGCGATGGCGACCGCCACGGTTCCCAAGATCGTCTTGACGCTCAACCACGCCTCGGGGGCGGGTTACTACGCGATGGCCGGCCAGGGCTTCGATCCTGACTTCATTCTCTCGTTGCCCACCGGCCGCATGGGCGTGATGGAGGGAGCGAGCGCGGTCATGGCCCTCTTCGGCGGGCGACTCGACAAGCTGAAGGAGGAGGGGCAGGAGCCCGATGAGGCTCTGACGGCGGAGATGGACCGCGTGCGGGCCGATTACGACATGCAGCTCGATGCCCGCTTCGCAGCAGCCCGCGGCTTCGTCGACGAGGTCGTGCTGCCCGAGGAGCTGCGTCCGGCGCTCGGATTGCTTCTTCGTGCGGCGCGACAGAATCCGGGCCCACACATCGGTGCCTTCCAGATCCCGGCGAATAACCTGAGTGCTGGAGGGGCAAGGTGAACGACGAGCGCGTGGTTCGGGTCGCCGGCGGGCAGGGCTTCTGGGGCGATGACCTCGAGGCTCCGGTCCGGCAGGTCGAAGGCGGACCGATCGACTATCTCATGCTCGACTACCTCGCCGAGGTGACGATGTCGATCATGCAGAAGCAACGGGCGCGCGACCCGGAGGCGGGCTTCGCGCGTGACTTCGTACCGCTCATGGAGCGGATCTTTCCGACGTGCATCGACGCCGGCATTCGTGTAGTCACGAACGCGGGTGGCGTGAACCCCGAGGGGTGTGCGGCCGCTCTGGTCGAGGCCGGACGGCGGGCGGGTGTCGGCGGTCGGGCCAAGGTGGGCCTCGTTACCGGCGACGATCTGATGGGTCGCCTGGACGAGCTGCTCGAGCACGGTCATGCGCTCGCCAACATGGAGACCGGAGAGCCCCTCGCCACGATCCGTGACCGGGTCCAGAGCGCCAACGCCTACATCGGGGCCGCCCCCATCGTGGAGGCGCTCGACAAGGGGGCCGACGTCGTCGTGACGGGGCGCAGCACCGACACGGCACTCACGTACGGACCGCTCATCCACGAGTTCGGTTGGAGCTACGACGACCACGACCGGATCGCCGCCGGCGTCGTTGCCGGGCACATCAACGAGTGCGGAGCGCAGTGCACGGGTGGCAACTGTCTCATCGACTGGTGGGAGATTCCCGATATGGCGGTCGTCGGCTTCCCGATCGTCGAGGTGAGCCCAGACGGCACCTTCGTCGTGACGAAGCACGAGGGTTCGGGCGGTCGGGTATCGCGCGCCTCGGTCGCCGAGCAGATCGTCTACGAGATGGGCGATCCGACCACGTACATCACACCCGATGTGATCGCCGACTTCACGACGATCCACCTGGACGACCAGGGCGGCAACCGCGTGCGCGTGCACGGCGTGAAGGGGAGCGCCCGCACCGACTTCCTCAAGGTCTCGATCGCGTATGCTTCTGGCTGGAAGGCGACGGGCACGCTCACGTACGTCTGGCCCGATGCCGCCGCGAAGGCACGCGCAGCGGACCGGATTCTGCGGGAGCGGTTGGATCGCCTGGGACTCTCCTTCGATGAGATCCGCACCGAGCTCGTCGGCTGGGACTCGACGCACGGACCGCTCGTGGGCGAGCCTCCGGCGGACTTGCCCGAGGTGCAACTTCGGGTGGGTGTGCGCTCGAACGACCGTGCGGCCGTGGAGAGATTCACACGCGAGATCGCGCCGCTCATTCTCACCGGGCCGCCCTCGGTGACGGGTTTCGCGGGCGGGCGCCCCCGGGTTCAGGAGATCATGGCGTATTGGCCTGCTCTGATTCGCCGCGAAGCTGTCGAGGCCCACCTCCAGGTGGAGGTCAGAGACGTATGACCCGAGTACAACTGGTCCACCTCGCGCACACACGTTCCGGCGACAAGGGCGACACCGCGAACATAGGAGTGATCGTGTACGAAGAGGACCACTACGAGTTGCTGCGGGAGCAACTCACGGCCGTGGCGGTGAAGGCCCACTTCGGCTCGATGGTGTCGGGAGACGTGGAGCGATACGAGCTTCCGAACCTCGGCGCGCTCAACTTCCTCCTGCACGGCGCGCTCGGGGGTGGGGGTACCACGTCGCTCATGAACGATGCGCAGGGCAAGGTATTCAGCACCGCCCTCCTGAGGATGGAGATCGAGGTGTCCGAGGACGTCGCGGCTGCGGTCGCGGGAAAGGGCAGAGTGCCTGAGCGATGGACTCCGGGAGGAGTCGACCCCGAGCCGGAGCGTGGGGCGTGAACGCGCCGTCCCTGGGCGAGCCCGTCCTCCTGTACGGCGTGGACAACGGGGTCGCAACGCTGACGCTCAATCGGCCGGAAAAGCGCAACGCGCTGAACGGTGCTCTCGTGCGGGCTCTGAAGGATCGGCTTGCCGAGGCGGCGGACGATCCGGCGGTCCGGGTCGTGGTGATCACCGGCGCGGGAAAGGACTTTTGCTCGGGCGCCGATCTGTCCGAGCTCGAGAAGCTCTCGGCGATGAGCGAAGAGGAGAATCTCGAAGACGCCCGCACGCTCGGCGCGCTGTTCGCACAGATGCGAAACCATCCCCGCCCGATCGTCGCTCTGGTCAAGGGACGGGCCCTGGCGGGCGGGTGCGGCCTCGCGACCGCGTGCGACCTCGTGGTCGCTCGCGACGACGCCGAGTTCGGGTATCCCGAGGTGCATCTCGGATTCGTGCCGGCGCTGGTCATGACCATCCTCCGCCGCAGAATAGGGGAAGGGCGGGCGTTCGGCCTCGTGGCGCAAGGAGACCGGATCAGCGCGACCGAGGCCGAGCGCCTCGGCCTCGTGACGCGCGTTTTCCCGGCATTCACTTTCCGGTCGGAGGCAGACACGTACGTCGCCTCGCTCGCGGCCAAGCCGGGTTCGGCCGTCACGCTGACGAAGCGCCTCCTCTACGAGCTCGACGGAATGGACTTCGACTCGGGTCTCGAGCGTGGGGCCGAGGTGAACGCCGAAGCCCGCATGACCGATGCGTGCCGGGAGGGCGTGCGGCGTTTCCTGGACAAGTCCAAGGAATAGCCCGTCCGACTACGGCGTCGTCTCTCCGTCCGGGATCTGGGTCCGCGGCACCGCAGCGCCCCGGCTACCCACCGACACGAACCGGCACGTTGCTACTGTCGTTCGTGCCGTCTCCGAGCTGGCCGGAGGTGTTGTCACCCCAGCAGTACGCGTCCCCGGCCGTCGTGACTCCGCAACTGGATACCGTGCCCGCGGCGACCGACTGGAAGGTGTGCCCGCCCGAGACCGGTATCGGGACGTTGCTGCTGTCGAACGTCCCGTTCCCGAGCTGACCGGTCGCGTTGTCTCCCCAACAGTATGCGTCCCCCGCCGTCGTGACTCCGCAAGTGAATGCCTCGCCCGAGGACAGTGACTGGAAGTCGAGTCCGCCCGAGATCGGGATCGGGGCGTTGCTGCTCGTGTTGGTCCCGTCCCCGAGCTGGCCGGATGCGTTGTCACCCCAGCAGTATCCGTCCCCGTCCGGTGTCACTCCGCAACCGCCGCTCAATGATGCGAAGGTGAGCCCACCCACGACGGCCACGGGCTCGTTACGATCCGTGTCGGTCCCGTCGCCGAGCTGTCCCATGCCGTTTTCGCCCCAGCAGAAAGCGTCCCCCGGGGCGGTGAGGGCACAGGTGTGGTCGCCGGCGGCCGACACAGACTGAAACGTTTGTCCGCCCGCGGTCGGTGTCGGGGTGTTGCCGCCCGTGTTGGTTCCGTCCCCGAGCTGGCCGGAACTATTCTCTCCCCAACAGTACGCCACGTCATCCGTCGTCACTAGGCAGCTGTGGTTATCGCCTACCGTCACGGACCGGGCGCTCGGGGTGCCCTGTCCCAGTGTTAAGACTTCGAAGGGGTAGTTGAAAGCCAGACCGCCCACCGCACTGGTTTGGCCGAAGTGGTTATGGCCCCAACAATAGCCTCTTGGAGTGAGGTCATTTTCGAAGAGCCCGCAAGTGTGCATTAGGCCCGCGGTCACGGATCGGAC
The DNA here is from genome assembly GCA_022564535.1 of Gemmatimonadota bacterium. The sequence continues at coordinate 1,940 of JADFLD010000064.1, read as the reverse complement.
GATGTAGAAGCGGTCAGTACCATCTACCAACAGCGGTAAGCTCCTGTCCGTGTTCGAGTCGTCCCCGAGCTGTCCGAAAGTGTTGGCCCCCCAGCAGTAAGCGCCGTGCACGGTCGTGACCCCGCAACTGTGAGCGCCGCCGACGGTCACCGAACTGAATTCCAACACCGGGGCCGGCACGTCGACCGTGATCGCGGCCGTCCCGCTGATGGACCCGGAGGTCGCCGTGATCGTCGCAGTGCCGCTTCCGATGGATTCTATGCGACCGTCCTGACGGATCACGATTGCCACCGAGGAGTTGGAGGTCGACCAACGGATGAGCTCGCCGAGCATCGTCCGCCCGTTCTGGTCGATCACGTTGGCAATCAAGGATTTCCGCACCAGTAGCGTCGAGAAGGAGAGTGTGGTCGGCCGGACGACCACGGTCGTCGGGATCCTGGGCTCGACGCTGTCCCCGCAACCCGAGGCTGCGAGGCATAGCGTCACGCCAAGGGCGAATCTGTGGAGGCTCGCGAAGTGTCGGCAGCTCATCGTTCACTCTCTACCAGTCTAGGAGGGAAAGGCCTTCGACGCAGCATACAGGGCCACCGTCAAAGTCCCGTCAAACAAGGCTCGATGGCGGGTGGCCGCCGGCCGCGTTTCTTGCGATATGGGCCTGTTTCAGCAAGCGTTTCATCCCGATCGGGCTCCGTTCCTCATTGGATCGCAGCTCTCCACCCATCGAGGATGCAACGGGAGATGCCACTTCCTGGTGAGAAAGCCGGTAGCCGGCTCCAGCTGAAGGTTTGGATCTTTTCCCTCGCCGCGATCCTCGCCCTGGCGGGGATGTACTTCGACCAACGGTGGATGACCGGAGTGGCGCTCGCCGTGCTCGCGACTTCGATGTTTCTTCGCTTCATGCCCAGTGCCGACACCGAAGACGGGGACGAAGACGGGGACGAAGACGAGGACGAAGAGGCCGTTTCCGGCATGTAGCCGCCCATCGGTCGCGGGCACCTTCGACGGGTGCCCTCCGATCCTGTCGCCGTTCTTCGCCGCCACTTCGGCTACCCGGACTTTCGGCCCGGCCAGGAAGAGCTCGTGCGGGCCGTCTTGGACGGTCGGGACGCGCTGGGCGTGCTCCCGACGGGGGGCGGAAAGAGCGTCTGCTATCAGGTCCCCGCTCTCATTCTGGGTGGGCTGACGGTCGTCATCACGCCGCTCGTGTCTCTGATGGAGGACCAGGTGAAGCGGGCGGGCGAAGCAGGACTGAGGGCCGCTCATCTGAGCTCGACACAACCCGCCGCGGCTCGACGGGAGATCGCCGACCGCACCCGCGCGGGTGCCCTGGACATTCTCTTCGTCTCTCCCGAGCGCCTCGAGGTCACCGCCTTCCGCGAGCTGCTGCGCGGTGCCGCGGTGCGACTCCTCGCGGTGGACGAGGCGCACTGTATCTCCGAATGGGGGCATGACTTTCGGCCGGCCTATCGACGTATCGGTCGGCTGCAGCGCGTTCTGGATTGCCCGACACTGGCGCTGACGGCCAGCGCGACACCCGAGGTGCGCGACGACATTCTCGACAACTTGTCACTCGCGAGCGCCCTGACCGTCGTGCGGTCCTTCGACCGGCCCAACTTGTCGTGGGCCGTCGTTCCGGGCCGCTCGCTCAACGAACGGGCCACGGCCATCTGTCGCGATATCCTCCGGGCACCAGGATGTGCGATCGTCTACGCGCCCACCCGGCGCTCGGTGGAAACCGTGCGCAACCACCTGGCCCGGCGGGGCATTCGTTGCGAGGCCTACCACGCCGGGTTACCCGGGGCCGAGCGGTCGCGGGTGCAGGCGGCGTTCATGGAAGGGTGTTGCAGAGTGGTCGTCGCCACCAACGCGTTCGGAATGGGCATCGACAAGGCGGACGTTCGCACCGTGTTCCACGTGCAGCTGCCGTCCCCGCTCGAGTC
>JADFLD010000063.1 GCA_022564535.1 Gemmatimonadota bacterium | reverse complement strand
GGCATCGGGAACCACGTAGCCGTCATGCGTGAGCGGCAGGCGAGTGAGAGCTTAGCCGGCGAAGGTCACGAGTCCAATGTCGCCCGAGCGATTGTCGATGAAAGTCAGTACCGTCGATTTTGCGACGTCGAGCCTACTTTGACGGGCGGCCATGTCCTCCGCCCACATGGATGTGGACAGGTCCATGGCGATGGCGATCCCGACCTCCTCCACGATCAGTTCTTCGAAGACACGCACGAGGCGGGGCTCCGCGAGCGCAACGAGGAGAGACCCGATCGCCGCCATTCGGAGGGCCAACGGAAGAATCTCCACGAGATCGAGGGGGGAGCGCACAGCGCGCGTTGGCTGTACTCGGGCAACCACCAAGCCGTGGTCACGTTCTGGACGGAGCCACCAAGCCAAAGGGAACAGCGTTGGCAGCATCCAGAGCCACCCGAAGGCTGCGAAGGACACGCTCATGGGTCGCGCGTCCCATCGTGCTCTATCCAGTGCCGGAGCGTTCGCCAGTGCGACTCGGCGTCGGAGGGGGCAGGGCGAAGCCGACCGAACTTCACCGTCTCGGCCGACTCCATGCCGATCAGGAGTGCTGGATCGGCGCGCCGATCCTGTCGCTCGTCGAGCGCGCGCATCAGCTCCGTGCTCGTCTGGTCAGATCCCCATCGCGAATCCAGGGTCTCGACGTAGCGGCGCACGATGTCGCTGCCTCGTCCGTAGAACTCGTCTACACGCCCGTCCGTGTGGAGCCCTAAGGCAAGCAAGTGGTCGAGGGCTGCGAGGGCTGCGAGTCGGGGTGAAAGGGAGGGACCGGCCGGACGCGATACCCGTCCGTTGGTGCGATCGAAAAGATCTCTTGCGCTTACCGTCAGGACTCCGCCGATAGCCAGAGTGAAGCCGACGATCAGTAGAGCGGAGGGCCAGTGCCAATCGGCACCGATGACATCGGCAGCCGGGCGCGGTTCGATGCCCTGGCTGATGTCGTCGAGCATGAGCACCGAGGCGACCCACAGGCGCTGACTCGGGACGGATTCGCGGCGGAGAGACGGAAATTGCCCCCGGGCGTCGACGATGGCGCTCCAGGATCCGACTCGGTCGAGCGGGGTGACTGTCCGGCGAGTCGGGTTGGACCGGTCTGACGCGGTGAAGATCTCGAAGTCGGGTATCGCCTCGAAGCCGAGGCCGAGCGCCAGCAGCGGATACACGACGGACAGGAGGATGCCCCCGTCGGGAGTCGCCTCCGCCGTCCATTCGACGGCCCCGAGAGGGACGAGCCCCGCGGTCGAATCGAGCGAGTCCGGAAAGTAGGCTACCCGCTCCGGAGCGAGCGCGATGGTGAGCCTCAACTCCAGCGCATCGCCGATCGCCACGGTGTCGGCGGACAGCTCCGCGGAGAGGACCAGGGGTCCGGCGTCCTGGGCTTGCGCCGTCGCCACGTCACAGCCAATGAGACCAACGAGCGCCAGGATGATCCTCACGCGCGGGCCTCTCACCGGAGTGCTCGCGCGCGGGTTCGAAAGAACCCGATCAGAGGGGGCAGATACTCTTCGGTGGTGGTGATTTCTACGACGTCGAGTCGGAGGTCGCGGAAGGTTTGGTCGATCGCCTCCCGCGCAGCCTGCGCACTGGAGCGGAAGGCGTCACGCACGCTCCGGTCGCTCGTGTTCAAGACGTGTCGCTCCCCGGTCTCCGGGTCGTGGATCGCAAGGCGCCCGACGTCGGGGAGTTCTCCCGCGAGGGGGTCGGTGAGCCGAATGGGCACCAGGTCGTGATCCCACGCGAGCTTCCGGGCCGCGTGCGCGAACCCTGGGTCGGCTGTTTCGCTCGTGAGAAAGTCACTGATCAAGAAGACCGTGGTGCGCTGCCGAAGCACCTGCTCGGCGTATTGCAGGCCTGTCGAGAGCCGCGTCTTGCGACCCTCCGGTTTGAACGCCAGCAGCTCGAGCACCATGCGAAGGGCGTGGCGTCGGCCGGTATCCGGTGGAATGAAGTGCTCCACCCGGTCGGTGACCACGAGGAGTCCGACCTGGTCGTTGTTCGCTGTCGCCGCCAGGGCCAGGATTGCGGCGATCTCGGAAGCGATCGACGCGTTGTCCTTCTGCCCGGTCCCGAACGACTTCGACGCCGACAGATCGACCATCGCGAGTGCCGTCAACTGACGGTCTTCCACGAATTCCTTGATGAAGGGTCGGCCCCGGCGCGCGGTGACGTTCCAGTCGATGGCCCGTACATCGTCTCCCGGCTGGTATTCGCGAACGTCGGAGAACTCGAGCCCTCGTCCCTTGAAGATCGAGTGGTACTCGCCGCTGAAGAGCGATTCGACGAGCCCGCGGGCGGTCAGCTCGATGCGGCGGAGCTGTGCCATGACTTCCGGGGTGAAGACGTCGTGCTGTCCCGCCATCAGGGTGCCGGCACGGCCCCTAACACGCGCTCGACGATCTCGTCGGAGTCGATGCCCCGGGCGTCCGCCTCGTAGGTAGTCCGAAGACGATGCCGCATGACCTTTGGGGCCATGGCCTTCACGTCGTCGGGCATGACGAAGTCGCGTCCGCACAGGTAAGCGCGGGCGCGGGCCGTGCGCGTGAGGAAAATCGTGGCGCGTGGTGAGGCGCCGAACTCGATGAGGCCGACCAGGTCGTCGAGCCCGTATTGGCCCGGCTCCCGCGTGGCGAAGATCAGTTCGACGATGTAGTCGAGGATCTTGTCGTCGAGATGCACCGCCGCGACTTGTAGCCGAGCTTCGGCCAGATCCTCCACGGTGAGGACCGGCTCGACCGGGATGTGGTCCCCGTGCGCCACGCGACGGACGATCGTCTTTTCCTGCTCTCGAGTCGGATAACCGATCTTCAGCTTCATCGCGAAGCGGTCGAGCTGGGCTTCTGCGAGCGGGTACGTGCCGTGCAACTCGACCGGGTTCTGAGTGGCGAGCACCATGAACGGACGGTCGAGCGGGTAGGTCTCTCCTGCGATCGTGACCTGTCGCTCCTCCATCGCTTCCAGCAACGCCGCCTGCACCTTCGGCGGTGCTCGATTGATCTCGTCCGCGAGGATGATGTTCGAGAAGATCGGACCCTTCTGGACGCGGAACTCTCCCGTGGATTGATCGAAGACGGGCGTGCCCACGATGTCGGTCGGGAGGAGGTCCGGTGTGAACTGGATCCGTCGAAAGTCTGTGTGGATGGCCTCGGCGAGGGTTCGAACCATCAACGTCTTGGCGAGGCCAGGCAGACCCTCCAGAAGGATGTGGCCTCCGGTGAGCAGTGCGACCAGGAGCCCTTCGACCGCCTCTTCCTGGCCGACGACGCGCTGGTGGACGGCGCTGGCTAGCTCGGTGAGCAAGTTCGACCCTGAACCGACCGTGGCTTGGTCCACGTGCCTCTCCCCCGTATCGGGAGTCAGGACCGGGCGTGCCAGGCCGCCAGCACCTCGGCTTCGCGCTCCGCCGAGATCCCCGCCCGCAGGGGCGACTGTCGTTCCGGGGGCCGGGAGAAGTGATATTCGAGGGTGTCGCTTGCCGTGACCGCCAGCGGCCGGAAAGTCAGGCCGGCCTCTACTTCGCGTGTAAGGTCGAACCGGGCGAAGCCTTCGCTGCCGGGGGTGGGCGGGCGCCACACCGGCATGTGGGAGTACGGGCGAACACCTATCTCGGCGAGGAACTCGCGGTTCACCCAGGTGAAGGACGTTTCTGCGGTCGTTACGGCCCGGATTCCGTAGAGAAGTTCGGAGATCGGGCGTGGCGTCCTCGGGCCGACGACGTTGAACACACCCATCGTCCGGGCCTCTCCAAGACGGATCATCCACTCCGTGAAATCGCGGACGTCTATGATCTGGATCGGGTCGGAGGGGTCACCGGGTGCCAGTACCTCGCCGCCACGGTGGATACGCACCGGCCAGTACGTGAAGCGGTCCGTCCTGTCACCGGGGCCGATGATCAGGCCCGGACGCACGATCGTGGTTCGTCCCGGCATGATGCGTTGCGCCGTGCGTTCCGACTCGGCCTTCGCCAGTCCATACGGAATATCGTCCCCGCGACTCAAGCCCGCTGACGCATACGTCCACGTCGGCTCGTTCGCGGTCATGGGCACGACGCTCAGGTCCGAGTACGCCGATCTGGACGACACGTACATGAATTGATCCGTCGAATCCTTCAAGAACTCGGCGGCGGTTTCGACCCAGTCTGGCCGCGACGTGGAATTGTCGATCACGAGGTCCCACCGACGGCCGCGCAGGGACTCCAGGTCGTCGTTGCGGTCACCGATCAACGTTTCGAGCTCCGGAAACATCTCCCGGCCGGAACCGCGGTTGAAGAGCGTGACTTCGTGGCCTCGCTCTAGAGCGTAGCGTACCTGGAACGGTCCGATGAATCCCGTGCCACCCAGAATCAGCACGTCCATCTTGCGGGGCGCTTCCTGAGGCGTGGGCGTCCGTCCGGGGTCGGATGAGGTGGCCGCGCGCAACGCGCTCGGTGTGATGCCGATTCCGAGGGCTCCGCCGGCGGTGGCTGAAAGCTTCAGAAAGTCTTTACGGCTCGTGTTCATCTCTCGCTCCCGTCTCTCGTCATTCCGTCGTGGTGCACTCGGATCCCGCGGCCGAATGTGCCGAGGTTGGAGGATCCCCGCAAAGGCCCGACGTCGCCCGTGCGTCTGACGGCCGATTGCCGGCACCTCTTCCACGCCCGATGTTGCCGCACAGGCGCATTCCAGTCACAGGACGAACCCATGAGACTCGATCGACGAGCACTTCTCCCGGCGATGATCGCGATGCTTTCGAACGCGAGCCCGGTTTTCGCGCAGAGCGACGAGGCGGAGGGCAAGAAGCACATGACGATGGAGGAGTCGCTTCTTCTCCCTGCCTGGAGCGGCTATCGGCTGTCGCCGGACAACACCAAGCTCGTCTTCACCAAGCGGGAGATGGATTCGGAGGAGTGGGAAAGCGTCACGCACGTCTGGGTACACGACCTCGAGACCGGAGAGTCCATCCAGCTGACCAACTCCGATGCAGGGGAGAGCAATCCGCGGTGGCTTCCCGACGACCGCATCATCTTCAATTCCCGTCGTGGTGGAGACGATGAAGCGGAGAACCGCTTCTGGGCCATTTCGATCCGGGGCGGGGAAGCCGTGCTGTTCTTCGACGACGACGAAGCGCCGACGAGTGGCTCCTTCACGGAGGACTTCTCGAGGGTCGCCTTCGCGGATGAATCCGAGCGCGACGATCACGAGGAGTGGGAAGAGAAGAAGGAGAACCGCGACGACGGTTACTACGCCGAGAAGAAGCTCACGTGGAATCACATCTGGGTTTACGACGCGGAGAGTGGCGAGAAGACGCAGATCACCGAAGGTGAGTTCGATCACCAGGGACCGCAGTGGTCGCCCGACGGGAAGTGGATCGCCTTCACGTCGAACCGCACACAGACGCGGATGGGCGACCCGGGCCGTAGCGACAATTCCGACGTGATGGTGGTCTCTGCCGACGGCGGCGAGCCTCGCAACCTCACGGCGAGCAACATGGGTTCGGATCGCGGACCGGTTTGGTCGCCGGACGGAACCCGACTCGCGTACACGGGGAGCCTGGTCGAAAACAGCGGCGCGAGCCAGAGCGACGTCTTCGTCGTCGACGTCGCGGGAGGTGGCCCTCGCAACCTCACGGCGGAAGTGCACTTCTCCGCATCCGGCGTGCGCTGGTCGGCGGATGGCAACGACATCCTCTTCACGATCGCCAACGGGCTCTCGTCGCACCTTTACAGGGTGTCCGCGGACGGAGGCGATCCTGAGATGATCCTGCCCGACGACGAGTACATCTACGGTGGCACGAGGCTCTCGGACGACGGCACCAAGCTGATCTTCATCGGCAGCTCGCCCTACACGACCGGAGAGGTCTTCATAGCCGACGTCGACGGCTCGAACATCGAGCACGTGCTCAGCCCAACGAATGAAATGGAGGACTTCGAGTTGGCGCGCTCAGAGCTGCTGACATGGGAGGGGGCGGACGGATGGCAGATCGACGGAATCCTCACGTATCCGCTCGACTACGTCGAAGGCCAGCGGTACCCCATGATTTTGCAGGTGCACGGCGGCCCCCACGGGCGCTACTCGAAGGGATTCAACGCCGGGTCACAGATCTGGGCAGCTCGCGGATACGCCGTGCTGCGGGGGAATCCCCGTGGTAGCTCCGGCCGGTCGTACGAGTTCTCCAACGCCAATCACATGGACTGGGGTGGCAAGGACTTCGAGGACCTCATGGCCGGGGTGGACCATGTCGTCGACATGGGCGTCGCCGACGCCGACCAGCTCGCGATCATGGGAGGGAGCTACGGAGGCTTCATGACGTTCTGGGGCATTACGCAAACGGAACGCTTCAAGGCGGCGATTGGCCACGCCGCGATCTCCGATTGGTACGCGTTCTACGGCCAAACGGATATCCCCTTCCTCCTCGAGTTCGGTTTCGGCGGCCTGCCCTGGGAAACCAAAGAGACGTTCGAGCAGTTCTCGCCGATCGAGTACGCCCAGAACGTGACGACGCCGCTTCTCATCACGCACGGTGAGGAAGATCGACGCGTGCCGATTGCCCAGGCCGAGGAGTACTTCAGGACGCTCAAGAAGATGGGCAACGACGTCGAGTTCCTGCGATTCCCCCGTGAGGGCCACGGGATTCGGGAGCCGCGGCACCGCATCTATCTCGATCAGGAACAGGCCAAGTGGATCGACCGGTGGATACGTTCGGCGCGGGCGGTCACGGACGGGGAGGGCTAGGAAGCACTACAGCGCCAACGACCGCGGGACGATGCGTCCCGCGGCCCCGTTCGGCGATCGGCCTGGTGCTTTCTGGCGCGCTGGTCTAGCCGCGGTCTCCGCTCATCACCGTCGTCTTCGTGATGTCTTCGAAGGCGTTCATGAACCGGCCCATCTCCTCTTCCGTACCGATCGAAACACGTAGGTGGTCGAGCATCGGCGGGAAGTCGCGACCCACTGCCACGCCACGGTCCCGGAATGCGCGCCTGATGGGAGCGACTTCGGTACGCAGGTCGACCATGAAGAAGTTGGTGTTCGACGCGATGGACTCGTATCCGAAGCCTTCCAGATCGGAGATCGTCTGCTCACGCCAGCGCCGGTTGTGCTCCAGCACCGTTTGTGCGGCGGCCGCGTCCTCCATGCCGGCTACGGCTCCCCACCTCGCGAGCGCGTTGACGCTCCCAGTGCTGTACGCCTGCATCTCCTCGATCATGTCGGGCGGAGCGATCGCGAAGCCGATCCGCATCCCGGCCATGCCGTAGATCTTGGAGAACGTGCGTGCGACGACGACTCGGCGTCCCTCGATCACGTACTTGATCGACGCTTCGTACTCGGGATCATCCACGAAATGGTGATAGGCCTCGTCGATGAGCACCGGTACGTCGTCAGGGATGTTGTCGAGGAGGAACTCGATCTCGCGGGCCGTAATCGTGATACCGGTCGGGTTGTTCGGGTTGCATACGTAGACGAAACCAACGTCCCGGTAGTGGCGGTTGGTGGCGTCGACCATGCGCTCGATGTTTTGGCGATGGCTGGATTCCAAGGGGAGCAGCACGGTATCTGCGTCGATCCCGCTGGCGTGCCGGTACACCGAGCTGTAAGACGGCTCCACGCCGATCACTTTCTTGCCGTGACCCAGGTAGGTCAGCCCGACGACCTCTAGAATTTCGCCTGAGCCGGCGCCCATCAGGATGTTTTCCCGCTCTACGCCGTGCCCATCGGCGATCCTCTGCGTGACGTTGTTGTCCGGATATCCGTATCGCATCGAGTACTTGAACGCGTACGTCATCGCCTCGAGTGTCTTTTCAGACGGGCCGAACGGGTTTTCGTTCGACGACAGGTGAGCGAGCGCGTCGTACTCGTCCACCTGAGACTGGAGGTCTCGGAGGAGGGGAGCCCCGCCCGGTACCCGGCGGATCCCCTTGGCGAACGCGATCTCTCTGGCGAGCACAACCTCGGGCTTGAGGGCGATCGTTCCAAGCGCTGCGGCGGCACCTCCGACGAAGTTTCGGCGGGAGACGTTCGGTGTTCTCATGACGTGCACCTCCGTATCGATATGCG